>NZ_CAMZCS010000016.1 GCF_947305105.1 uncultured Fibrobacter sp.
TCCAAGACGGCGGACTCCATCACGTTCAAGATTCCGAGTTTCCGCCCCGACCTCGAACGCGAAGTGGACCTCATCGAAGAAGTCGCCCGCCTCATCGGGTTCGACAACATCCCGTACACGCTGCCGTCCTTCAAGATGCAGCCGAACGAGCTCCCGCCGATTGAAGTTTTGAACCGCAAGATCCGCAAGACGCTCTCCGCAATGGGCCTGCATGAATGCCTGAGCCTGCGCTTCACGAGCAAGGCACGCACCGAGGCCCTCTTCGGCCCCGAAAGCGACGACCGCCGCAGCAAGCCCGCAGCTCTCCTCAACCCGCTTTCCGATGAACTGGGCGTCGTTCCGACTTCGCTCCTCCCCAACCTCCTGAAGGCCGTTGCCGAGAACGAAAAGAACCGTCCGGGTTCCGTGCGCCTGTTCGAAGTGGCCAAGGGCCAGTTCAAGCGCGACCGCAAGGACGTCCGCGATCCGGGCTTCGACGAATCGAACCTCGTCGCGCTCACGATTGCAGGCAACTTCGATACAAACCCGCTCAACGACAAGCCCGCCCAGATTGACTTTGCCGCCTTCAAGGGATTCGTGCAGAGCTTCCTCAAGCGCGTTGGCCTCGTTGTGGAATTCCGCGTGCCGGCCAAGCCTGAAATCTTCCTGCACCCGGGCAAGCAGACCGAAATCCTCGCCGACGGCGTGGTGCTCGGCACCATGGGCGAACTCCACCCCTCCGTGATGGCTGCTAACGACATCAGCTACACCACCTACGTGATGGAACTCGACATGGACAAGATGGAACACGCCACCCACAAGAAGATCGTGTTCGAAGCCTTCAGCCGCCAGGTGCCTTCTACGCGCGACATCTCGCTCGAAGTCGCGAAGTCCATGACCCACGAAGACATCATCGCACGCATCAAGGGACTGAACCCGAAGAACCTCGCGAAGATTGTCCTCAAGAGCATCTACGAAGGCGACAAGATCGAAGCCGGCAAGAAGAACATGGTCTACAGCCTCACCTACCAGGCCATGGACCGCACGCTTACCGACGACGAAGTCAACAAGGCACACAACAAGCTGCGTGACAAGCTCGTCGCAAACGGCGACATTGTGCTGAGATAAGTGTGAGCTCGGGCCTTGAGGTTCCAGGCTCGAGGCACGAGGCTCGGGGCTCAAGAGCAGATTAAATATTTAAAGCCGGTTCTTTTGGAATCGGCTTCTTTCTTTTTTACGTCTTTTAGAATTTATGCAACGTGCACTATTGCATTTTATCTCGCAATAGGAGTATCTTTGAGCATAATCTCTACGGTCTTGTTCACAACATTGATCCAGTCGTCCAATGAGACCGTAAAAGTAAAGAAGGATTCCGCCTTGATATCGCCATAACCTAGTTTAGCACCAGTCTTTCCATCAAAATAGGCGTAACGCCCACTTCCCGTAAGGCTTTTTTTGGAATAGCAAGACGGACCCGCCATGCCCGGTCCCATTGGGCCGGAACAAGACATGTCCTTAACCCTGCCGATCCACAAATCGTCCATAACAAGATAGACATCGGCCGAACCATCCAGTACTTTAGGTCTCGGCGTTTTAAAACTCGAGCCATCTATATCCGAAAATTCGTACGAAACAAATTCGCGGGGAACTTTTTCAACAGAATAGGCGACTCCTTGGGAGGATGCTCTGAGGAAGGATTCAAGCTGAGCCCTGTACCAATCCGAAAAATTATTGACATAGCTAGGAAGGTCATCAGCCAAGTCTTTAGGGCTTCCAATACCAGGCTCTGTAAAGAGGACCTTCACCCTAGACGGCTTCAGTACCCAAGAAGGATCAACCACGTAAAGCTTTGGTGCACACCCGATCAAGAGCATACAGGCAAGCAAAAGCATAAAAACAGATTTCTTTTCCATTGCACCCCCTTTTTTAATGCTTACGAATAAAATAGCAAAATAAGGACAACTTCGTCCCAAGGATAGGGCTGTACTGGAATTATTTCAACTATTAAAACCCAACTATTCTAGCGCTTCCCTTATCTGTTGGATAAAGTCCATCTCTTCGGGGGATACATTCGTCTCGTTGTCGTTTTCCTTGGAAGCATCCGCAATCTTGAGCATGGATTCAAGAACTTTACTCTTGAATTCTCCCGATTCGTTTTTCAAAGCATCGACGCAAGCAGTCACGCGATCCTTTGCCGAGGAAAAACGCCCATAGGTATCGTTAAAATCGTCCCAAGACACATCCGGGGTCAGTTCGTCATGGATTTTGTCCAAAGCATCGCTTTCGGCCTGCGTCGCCGAAGCGGAACCGGGCAGAAGTTTGTCTGTCTCGTTTTCGTGATAAAGGCAAGCCACCTGCCAGGAGAGAATCAATAGAGCCATGTTCGGATTCATCGTAGACCTCGTAGTTATGATTTGAAATATAAGAAAAAAGGTTCGAGGCGCGAGGCTCGGGGCTCGAGGCTCGGGCAGTGAGCAGTGAGCTATGAGCAATGAGCCATGAGCGATGAGCAATGAGTATTCGAGAGACTAGAGAATAGAGACTAGCGGCTAGTGAAAAGAATCACGCACTTCGTGCGTCAATATAAGACGGCGAAGCCGTGATATTTCTCCCTAGCCCACCACCTAAAGGTGGCCATGCCCACATAAGTGCTAAAGCACTAAGTGGTCAAAGGTAGATCCTAGCCCCCAACCACTTCCTACTGTCTACTGCCTACTTCCTACCTTACCTCATACCTCAAAGGGAGCCTTCGGCGACCGACCTCAAAGCGAAGCGACCTCATAGCCCCTAACCACCAACCACTAACCACTGTCTACTGTCTACTTCCCACTTCCTACTATTTTACTATATTGCCCAACATGGCATACGTAGCAATGGCGCGAAAGTGGCGCCCACAATCTTTCTCCGACATGGTCGGTCAGGAGCATATCGCTAAAACGCTCCAGAACGCAATCGAGGGAGGACGTCTCCACCATGCGTTCCTGTTTACCGGCACCCGCGGTGTAGGCAAGACCACCTCGGCCCGTATTCTCGCACGTACCCTCAACTGCAAGGGCGGCGACCCGCTCCACCCGTGTGGCGAGTGCGAAAGTTGCAAAGACATCTCGGGCGGCAACCCGATGGACGTCTATGAAATCGACGCGGCGTCCAATACGAGCGTCGACAACATCCGTGACGTGATTGAGCGCGTCCAGTACCCGCCTGTCATTGGCAAATACAAGATTTTCATCATCGACGAAGTCCATATGCTCTCGACAGGTGCCTTCAACGCCCTTCTCAAGACGCTCGAAGAACCGCCTCCGCATGTGATTTTCATCTTTGCAACGACCGAAGTCAACAAGGTTCCGCAGACTATTTTGAGCCGTGTGCAACGCTTTGACTTCAAGCGCCTCACCATCGACCAGATCCGCAGCCGTCTGCGTTTCATCTGCGAGCAAGAAGGCATCAACGCCTCCGACGAGGCCCTCGACATCTTCGCCGAGAAGGCCGACGGGTCCATGCGTGACGGTCTCACCTATTTTGACCAGGCCTACGCCTTTACCGGCAACGAGATGACCGCCGAATCGGTGCGTTCCATCCTCGGCATCCCGCCTGTAGAGCTCTTTTTCGCCCTGATCCAGTCTATCGCCGCCCACGACCTCAAGGGTTGCTTCAAGATGGTCGACGAAGCGGTCAAGATTGGCATTGAGTTTACCCCGCTCCTTGACGGTTTCGGCAAGTTCCTGCGCAACCTGATTTACAGCCGCCTCGACGCATTTACCGCCGACGCGCTGAACATCTCGGATGAAGTTTATTCTAAATACAAGTCGACGGCTCCCGAACTTTCGAACGGGGACCTGCTTCGCATCAGCAAAATGCTCATCGATCTGCAGGGCACGCTGCGCTACAGCACGAACCCGCGACTCCTCGTAGAGACCACCTTCGCGCGAATGGCTTGGCTCGACCGACTCACGGACCTCCGCAGGGCGCTTGCAGCGATAAACGACCCCAGGAATGCCGATTCCGAGGCGTTAAAAAAAAAAGTAACTGAAGTCTCCGCCATGATAGACGCCCAGGAACAGGCCAAGGCGTCTTACAGTGACCCCTTCGCAAGTCTTCGGGATGGCGGAAACGGGACTTATTCCCGTTATGAAATCACGGCGGCCTGGCCATCGATCCTCTCTTCCTTCGCCGACGACGGGGACCTCGTATTTTCGGCAGCACTGAACGGCACCGTCCTCGAAGCAGGCGACCTCCAGGCCACGCCATTCCCGCTATCGCTTGTATTCATTGGCGATACGGCACAACCGACCTCCTGGGGCTACAAGCAGTTCATGGAGCACCCGGAATACATCCAGCGCCTACAAAACAAACTGGAAGACCTGCTGCAAACCGCCATAACACTGGGCGTCAAAACGCGAGCCTACACCGAAACGGAACTGCAACAGCGCCTCGCCGCCAAGATGAGCCCTTTCGAGTTGGACCTCCAAAAAGACCCGTCCCTCGCACGCCTCAAGGAACTGTTTGCCGCAGAACTCGTCTATTCGCGCAAGCTGGCCGGCATGGCCCCAATCCAGGCCGACGAATACATGGAACAGGACAGCTAACATGGCTTAACGCACACAAAATTTTTTAAGTTTTCACCCAGATTATAAAAACAGATAAGGAGTCCCCTATGGACATGAGCAAAATGTTGAAAGACCTTCAGAAAATGCAGAACAAGATGTTGAAGGCACAGAGTGACCTCAAGGCCCAGAGTTTCGAAGCCGAAGCCGGCGGCGGAATGGTGAAAGTGGCCATGAACGGCAAGGGGGTCATCACCATGATCAAAATCAACCCGGATGCCGTCGACAAAGACGACGTGGAAGCCCTGGAAGACCTCATCATGGCCGCCGTGAACTCCGCCGTCAAGAAAAAGGATGACGCGGCACAGTCCAGCCTGAGCGACATCACCGGCGGGATGAAGATTCCCGGACTCATGTAATCCCTCCATTTGTCCGTCAAAAACGGCATTTTATCCAGCAAACCGCAAAAACGCCCTTAAAAAAGGGGCGTTTTTTTAGTAAATTTGGCGCATTATTATAATTAGTTATATTAGGAGCAGGAATGCCAAGGAAATACGTAATCCTTCCAGCTATCGCGATAGGCCTCATCGCCCCCTCTTGGGCAGGAACGGTCTACACCCGCGAAGAAGCTGTAAAAATCGCTCTCGAAAAATCAACGGAAATCCAATCCGCACAAGAAGACTTGGTTTCGACGTCCTCCAAAGTAGAAGGAGGCTACGGAGCCGCATACCCGTCCATCGACTTGAGCGCCACAATGACCCGTATTTTCGGGCTTGACGACGTGAAAAAGAGCAGCGACCTGACCAATGCTGCCAAGGGCATGGCCCAAGCGACCGACGACGACGGCCACCCGAACGCAAACGCCTACGACCAGCAAGTCATCGGCCCCGCCATGGACGGACTCATTTACGGGATGAAGAGCCAAGGTTACCGCTGGCAGACAAGCGTCGGCGTGACGGCCACCCAAATCCTTTATTCCGGCGGAAAAGTGGGAACTGGCATCGAAATCGCCAAGTCCGCTAAGCACGTAAGCGAAATCGCCCTCGACAACAAGAAGGCCGAAGTCCGCTACAACGTGGAAAAAGCCTTCAACCAGCTCATTTTCATGGATTCTTCGATTGTCATCCTCGAAGAAAGCATCAAGCTGACCCAAAACTATGTCGACCTGGCCGTGAATAATCAAAAGAGCGGTCTCGGCACGGAACTGGACGTCATCCGCGCACAGCTCCAGCTCGATGAACTCAAATCCACCCTGGAAAAGACAAACAAGACCAGAGTCGTTGCCCGCAACAACCTGCTCTTGACCATGGGGCTTCCCTTCGAAGCCGATGTGCAGTTCCAGGGTACACTCAGGAGCCCAGAAGAAAACCTCCCCTTGCCGGACACCTCCATGGCAAACGTCAAGAAGCGCCGCAAGGAACTGGCCCAACTGGAAGAAAGCGAAAAAATCCAGTCCAAACTCGTCGACTTGGAAAAAGGCGACTACCGCCCCACGGTCGTCCTGATTGGCGGCCTCAAGTACGCAAACAACCAGAACTCCATCAAGGACTGGGACGCCCCGGACTGGGACAAGAACATCAACAAGTACATTGCCTTGAACGCGACCATGAACCTGTTTAA
Source organism: uncultured Fibrobacter sp. (assembly GCF_947305105.1). Lineage (NCBI taxonomy): Bacteria > Pseudomonadati > Fibrobacterota > Fibrobacteria > Fibrobacterales > Fibrobacteraceae > Fibrobacter > uncultured Fibrobacter sp. The sequence goes on from NZ_CAMZCS010000016.1 coordinate 6,144, forward strand.
CGGCATGCAGACCCGCGAAAAGGTCACCCAGGCAAAATCCAGCCTGCGTTCTACGCAAATCCAGAAGGAATCCGCCGAACGCGGTTTCCGCCTGCAAATCGAATCCTGCATGAACGACCTGAACGACGCAGAACAGCAGCTCGGCATCAAGAAGCGTTCTGTGGAACTGGCCCAGAAGAACCAGATATTGACCGAAGCCTCCTACAACGTGGGCAAGGAAACCCAACTGAACCTGCTCGAATCCACAATGAAGCTCCGCAACGCGAAGCTCAACTATATGGAAGCGGTCCTGAACTGGAACAACGCTTATAACGCCTTACTGCAGGCTACCGGAGAATATTAAGAGGAAGAAGAACATGAACAACATCATCAAATCCATCGCCACCCTCAGTGCAATTTCGCTTCTCCTCGTCGGCTGCGAAGCTTTCGACAAGAAAGACGAGAACAAAGACAAGAAGAAAGTCACGACTATCGAAGAAATCCAGAAGGAAAAGGGCAAGCCCGCCCGCGTCGTGAAAGCCGGCATCGCCAAACTGAACGACATTCGCAAGTTCAGCGGATCTATCGAAGGCATGCAAGAAAACAAGGCAATCTCCAAGATGGGAGACCCCCTCGCCAAGATCTACGTTGCCGTGGGCAGCGTAGTCAAGAAGGACCAAGTACTCGCCGAATACCTCTTCACAGGCGACAACACTAGCTACCAGCAAGCCCAAGAACAGGTGAACCTGCAAGAAAAGGCCATCGCCCGCTTGCGCGAAGTCTACGAAAAGGGCGGAGTGAGCCAGCAGGACCTCGAACAGGCAGAGTCCGGGCTGAAAATTGCCAAGATGAACCTTGAAACGGCTCGCCGCGCCACCTTGATTCTCGCTCCCGAAGGGGGCGTCGTCACGGAACTCAACTACCAGGTCGGCCAAGCCCCGGGTGTTGGCGGAGTCTTCTGCACCATCGCCAAGCTCGACCAGGTCATCCTCAAGCTGAACGTCACCAGCCAGGACATCGGCTACTTCAAGAAGGGCACCATGGCAACGGTCACCTTGAACGGCAACAAGATCGAAGGTCAAGTCACTCTCGTTCCGCTAGCAGCCAACCCGCAGACCCGCTTCTTCCCGGTCGAGGTCACCTTCAACAACAAAGACAGGAATCTCCTCCCGGGCATGTACGTCACCGCCGAAGTCGACACCCGCGAAGTTGAAGGCGTCATCGTCCCGCTCGAAGCAGTCGTCTACCGTAACGGAGTCAACGCCATCTGGACCGTCACCGAAGACAACAAGGCCAAGCGCAAGATTGTCAAGCTCGGTGTGCAGACCCAGGACGATGTCCAGATTCTCGAAGGCATCAATTCCGGCGAAACGGTCATGGTCGAAGGCCAGTCCCGCATGAACGACGGCGACAAGGTGCTGGTGGTTGAATAGGAGATTTTGCTGAATGATTAAGGCCAGTATCTATAAACCGATAACCATGCTCATGGTCATTTTGACCGTGGTGGTGTTCGGTCTTTATACCTATTCCATGATGGTGGTGGACCTGATGCCGAAATTCGACGTCCCCGTGGTCACCGCGACCATCATCTACCAGGGCGCAAACCCTGAAGAAATTGAATCAACGATTATCAAGCCGCTCGAAGACCAAGTAGAACTGGTGGACGGTATCGACTACGTGCAGTCCATCTGCCTTGAGAACTACGGCATCATCGTCGCCATGTTCAACATGGGCGTGAACGTGGACGTGGCAGCAAACGACGTGCGTTCCAAGATCGACCTCGCGTCGGTGAACTTCCCCGACGCCGTGCAGGCTCCGATTATCGCAAAGGTGGACATCAACGGTGCTGCCATCATGGCCATTTCGTTTACGGGTCCGCTGAACTCTACCGAACTTCGTCAGAAGGTCGAAGACGATATCGAGCCTCTCTTTACAGCCGTGTCCGGCGTGGCTAGCGTCGACATCTTCGGTGGTACGACCCGCCAGATTTCCATCGAACTCGACAAGGACAAGATGATTGACCGCAATGTGGACATTGCGACCATCATGGGCCTGTTCGGACAATCGAACGTCAATTACCCGGTCGGTGAAGTTATCGGCAAGCACAAGAACACCTCCGTGCGTACGGCCGGCAAGTTCAAAGACCTCGATGAAATCCGCAACATGGATATTCCGACGGCGAAGGGCGTGATTAAGCTTAGCGAAATCGCGGTGGTCAAGGACACCATCGAAACCGTGACATCCGCATCCCGCTTCAACGGTCAGAATTCGGTCTCGCTCGATATCAAGAAACGTTCCGACGCAAACGTGGTGAAGGTTTCCGAGGGCGTCATCAAGCGCATGAACGAAATCCAGAAGACGCTCCCCGAAGGATTCGAGCTGCACCTGGTGTACGACAAGTCCGAAGCCGTGAACGAATCCATCCACAACGTTATCCAGAATATCATCATTGCAATCGGGCTTACGGCAGGCCTCTTGCTCCTCTTCCTCGGCAAGTTCTCGACCATGCTTATCGCCGCCCTCACGATGCCTATTTCCGTGATTGGTGCCTTTACGCTCATGTACTTCGCAGGCTTCGGCATCAACATGATGTCGCTCATGGCTCTTTCGTCGTCTGTGGGCTTGCTCGTTACGAACTCCATCGTGGTGCTTGAAAATATCAACGAAAAGCTGAAACTCGGCCTCGAGCCGAAGGAAGCCGCCTACAAGGGCACTTCCGAAATCATGGTCGCCATCATGGCATCCACGCTCACCAACGTGTGCGTGTTCGTGCCGATTGCCTTCATGAAGTCTATCGCCGGTATCTTCTTCCGCACGTTCGGTTTGACCATGGTGTTCGCCACCTTCGTCTCGCTCCTCGTGACATTCACCTTGACCCCGCTCATGGCGGCATACCTATTCAAGGGTAAAAAGAAGGACGAGTTCGGCAACATCATCGAAGATAAGCGTTCTATCGGCGAAATCATCTTCGGCGTGTTCCCGATGATCATGAACGGCATCCGCTTCATTTACCTGAAGACTCTTTCGTTCTGCCTTTCCGTGCCGGGCGTGCTTTTCCAGGTTGCAGCCCTCGTCGGCATGATTGTCTTTGTCGGTGGTTTGGCCAAGAACTTCCTGACGGTCGAAATCATGCCGAAGCAGGACCAAGGCATGATCGGTATCAAGCTCGAAATGCCCGTGGGTACCAATATCGAAACGACCGACAGCGTTGCCCGCATTATCGAAGCAAGAGTCAAGGGGGTCCCCGAAATCGTGCACTACAGCATGAACGTCGGTGGTTCGAACGGCTTTACGACCGTGAACCAGGCCACGATGCGTGTCAAGCTCCTCAAGGACTGGGAAGGCCGTACCCGCAGTACCGACCAGATTGTCGACTCCCTGCGCCCCTACCTCGCTGACATCCCGGACGCATACATTTCCATCAAGTCCACATCCGCCTCCGAAATGAGCAACAACTCCGCAGGTGACGTTGTGCTCGAAATCAACGGTCTACACGCGGATTCCGTCATCAAGGCGTCCGAAATCGTAATGGACCGCATCAAGGACAAGATTGAAGGCATAGTGGACCTCAAGACAAGCTATGAAGCCGGTAAGCCGGAAATTCGTTTGATTCCGAACCGCCAGGCGCTTGCCGACTACGGTGTGACACTCCAGACCGTCGCTACCTACAACTACATTGCAGTGAGCGGCTACGAAGCTGGCCAGTACACCGAAGACGGTGAAGAATACGATGTCTATGTGCGCATGCAGGAAAAAGACCGCAAGAACCATGCCGACGTCGAGATGCTCCCCATCTTGACCCCGAAGGGATACGTCAACGCCAGTGAGCTGTTCTTCATCGAAGACGGTGCCGGCCCGACGCGTATCGACCGCAAGCGCAAGCGTACCCGTGTTGACGTTTCTATGAACCTGTTGCCCGGCCACACGACCGGTGAAGTCATGAGCAAGGTGGGCGCGCTTGCCGAAAGCATGAAGGACGAATTGCCCGAAGGTATCTCCTTCAGTTTCGGTGCCCAGGCAGACATGCAGAACGACATGGTGGCGGAATTCAAGGTGGCCATCATCATGGCAATCCTCCTTACCTACATCTTGCTTATCGCCCTCCTCGAAAGCTTCATGCAGCCGTTCATCATCATGACGACTATCCCGATGGGTGCTATCGGCGTGATTATCGCCCTCATCCTCACCGGCAAGGCGCTTTCCATGATTGCCCTCATGGCTATCGTGATGCTTATCGGTGTGGTGGTGAACAACGCCATTCTATTGCTTGACGAAGCGAACAGGCTACTACGCAGTGGCAGCATGGGACGCCGCTCGGCCATCATGACCGCGGCAAAGACCAAGTTCCAGCCGATTGTGCTTGCGACGTTCGCATCCGTGGTGGCCCAGCTCCCGCTGGCGTTCGCCCTCGGTGGTAACGTGGCCGCCATGACCCAGCCGATGGGTATCGCCTCGGTCGGCGGCCTCATCGTGTCAGCCATCTTGACCATGTACCTGGTGCCCACATTCTTCTGGCTCCCGAACGCTCTCACGAGCAAGGCCAAGAAGATGAAGAACAAGATCCAGACCAGGTTGCACTCTAAGGCATAACCGCTAAAAAATTGCAACAGGCCCCGCCCGCATCCCTGCCGGCGGGGCTTGTTTTTTTATGATGCTTTTTGTAGTTTCGAACGCATGAATACAAATATCTTCAGAGGGGAATCGCGTGACGGTCACGTGATGCGTGTCGCCGTTACCGACATCTACGACGAGCTATTGCTCGAAAGGATCCGCACAGAAACCGGATGCCGAATCATTCCCGTACAGAGGACCGAAGCCGAAATCCGGAGATTGCTCCGCGCCGATACGCAAAAGAGTTCGGAGGCGCTACTGCGCGAATTGGAAAGCGGGAAAAAACGAAACGCCTCGTCTGACTCGATGCCGGTCATCAGCCTCGTAGATTCTATCGTGGAACAGGCTCTGGAACAGGGAGCAACAGACATCCATTTCGAGCCTGACCCGCAATCACTCAAGGTGCGCTTTCGTAAAGACGGTCTGTTACACGACTATAAGACGCTCCCCGCCTGGATTGCCGACCCCATCCTCATCCGGCTCAAGTTGCTCGCGCAAGCCGACATCACCGAGCGCCGCCTCCCCCACGATGGGAGTTTCACCTTCCAAGGGGCACATACACAGGCAAACGTCCGGCTGAGCACGCTCCCGGTACAACACGGAGAGAAATGTGTCCTGCGCCTGTTGCCCACAAACGACGACGCGCAGACGCTCGACGACCTGGAATTCTCCCCGACAATCCGGCAAGCCTTCCGCAACGCTTTCAGCGCCCCACAAGGGCTATTCCTCATCACCGGGCCCACGGGCAGTGGCAAGACGACCACGCTCTACGCAGGCCTTCGCGAAATCATCCATCGCAACATCAACGTCACCACGATAGAAGACCCCGTGGAATACACACTGCACGGAGCGAACCAAGTACAGGTCAACGAAAAATGCGGGTTCACGTTCGCCGCGGCGCTCCGCTCCATTTTGCGGCAAGACCCAGACGTTATCCTCATCGGAGAAATCCGCGACAGCGAAACCGCACAGATAGCGCTGCGGGCGGCACAGACCGGCCACCTTGTACTTGCGACACTCCACACGAACAGCGCCCGCGCGGCAGAGACACGCCTGCAAGACCTCGGCATTGCCCCCAAGCTATTCCGAGAATCGCTCATCGGCATCGTCGCCCAGCGCCTGCTACGCAAGTGCACCCCGCAAACAAGCGACTACAAGGGCCGTATCGTCGCCGTCGAATTCCTCCGCCCCAACGGCACCTATGTCGATGGCAACTTAAAAGAAAACGCCCTGCGTCTTGTACGCGAAGGCGTTACCGACATGGGCGAAATCGCCCGCGTGTTCGGCTCGTAACTACTTTTTCTTGTTCTTGGCCTTTTGAGCGGCAGAGTCCTTGGCTGCGGACTTTTCCTTCGGAGCCTTGTCCCTGGGGGTCTGAGACTTCGCTGCAGACGAATGCCCACCCTTGGCCGGCTTATCATGGGCATTCACGGGAGCGGTCGCATCCAACGCCTGCGACGAAGACGAACGCGGAGCCATCAGCTGGCGCAGCGAATCCACAAGCAGACTGTCCTTCTTGGGGAACATGTTCTGGTAAATCACGGCACGGCGCTTTGCCATGAACTGGCTTTCGCGCATATTCGGGTGGTGCTTCCCCGGACTGGCGAGCATCGCCGCAAGGTTAATGGCCTGGTCCACGCTCAGTTTGCTACAGCTCTTCTTGTAGTACGTGAGGCATGCCTCCTGGCAACCGAAAATGTCCTTGCCCCACTGGGCGTAGTTCAGATAAAGCTCCAAGATACGATCCTTACCGAGTTCATGCTCCATGAGGAGTGCGTAGGCGAGTTCCTTGAACTTGCGTTCCCACGAACGTTCCCCGCTCAAGAAGAGGTTCTTCGCGAGTTGTTGCGTAATCGTCGAACCGCCGAACTTTGTCTTGCCCGACACACGGTTCGCCTCGAGCGCCTCCGAAATGGCGCGAATATCAAAACCCGGGTGGAAATAGAAGCCGGCATCTTCGCTCGCAATCACGGCCTTGCGCAAATTGACATGGATAGAATCCAGCGGAACATAGGTATGCTTGATTTCGAAACTGGGGTTGGAATCCAACAGAGCCTGCATGTACTTGCTCATCTCCGGCTGGTCATTCTTCAACGAGACGACTCCATCGTACAAATCGTACACGTAGACAAAGCCCTTGTACATAAAGTAAGAAGCGGCAATCGTAAACGCGGCGGAATAGAGGATGAGGATAAGGAGCGCCTGCCGGATGATGAAGTTGATCAGGCGATAAAGCCACTTGACAATGAAAGCAAAGACAATGACGACCTTGAAATTCTTGAACCGGGTCCAAAGATCCTTGACCTTGGAAAAAAACTTCTTGACGCTAGCAATATTCACTTTCATGGGAGGTATAAATATAGATTATTTCCGGCGGCCGAACCAATCGTTGATGTCTTCACCCTCTTTCATAGCCGAAGAAAGGTTCTCCATGCCCGTCCCGAGGATTGTACTGCGGATTCCGGCACGTTCAAACACATCCTGAATGTATTCCATGCCGCTTCTCCCGGCATCGTCCTTGTCCAAGCAGAGCACCACGCTCTTGTTTTTGAACAGCGGGAGCCATTCCATCTTGAACGAGCGGACTCCGGGAATACCCACAGCAGGCACATTCCTACCGATAAAGGTGAGCGTGTCCACGACACCTTCGCAAAGGTACACCCAGCCGGGCTTTTCGTCCAAGGCCGACACGTTGTACGGGAACGGAACCGTCCCGCGCAAATTCAGTTCCTTCGGCACAATCGTCTTGTCAATGGCCCTCGCCTGAAAATAGAACGAACGCATCTTGGTATCCAGATACGGAAAAATCAAAGGATGCTTGTAAAAACGCAAATTGCCCCGTTCGTTAAACAAGCCCACATACTGCAAGACTTCAAGGCTATAAATCTCCTTGAGGCGGCCGCTGATTTCTTCGTAATCGGCAATCGTGCGGATGCGCATCTTGTCCCAGACGGGCTTGTAGATTCGCCTTCGCGAAAGATAGGCTCCAGCAGGAGTATGCTCAATTGGCGAAAGCATCTTCAAGAAGGAGAAAATCAGATTCCGGCGGTCTTCTTCTTTTATCAAGGGCTTTTGCGGTGGTTCAATTTCCGGTTCGCGCAGCACCGGTTCACGGGCACGGGATTGGCTCGGCTTTTCGGATGCGCCCCCCTCCCCTGCCGATAATGCAGACCTGCGTGCCGGTTTCGATGCACCAAGCAAAAAAGAGTATTCCGATTTCAGCCATTCTACAGCCTGAACAAACGTCATGCTTTTACATAGCTGGACTAGCGAAATCACGTCGCCGCGGACATCGTCACAAACCCAGCAACGGAACGTTCCGCGTTCCTCGGAAAAAGAAACAGACGGAGTGCGGTCGCCATGCGCATGGCGCTGCGGAAAAAAACAGTGGCAACGCCCATGGACAACATCGATGCCCAGAGCCTTCGCGACCGCCGTTATCGAAAGCGACTCCTTAAATTGTTTCAGTTCCTCGTTGGTCATCCTCTATTCCAATTCCAGTTCATCCTGGATAGCCCCTTCCATACAAAGCAGGCGCCTCTTGAAATCCATACCAAGAACATACCCGCTAAGGCCCCCATTGCTGCTGATAACGCGGTGACAAGGGATAATGATTTGTAGCGGATTCGCATGCAGAGCGTTCCCGACGGCGCGCTCGGCTCCCGGATGGCCAACATCAACAGCAATTTGCCGGAATGTACGCGTTTCGCCATAAGGAATTTCGCGCACTTTTTCCCAAACCAGAACTTGAAATTCTGTACCGATAATGGTTATAGGGATTGTAAACGTGCGTAATTTGCCTCTGAGGAAGGCGTTGAGTTCTGCGGCGGCCTTTTTGTAGGCAGCAGCGGTTTTGCGGTTCAAACGTTCGTCCGGCATGGCTCCTGCGCTCGCACAAGCCTTGACCTCGCTAGGAATAGCCCGAGATTTTCCCGATTTATCGCTTATATAGCATAGCCCACAAAGGTTCGCCCCCTCGAAACGAAAGACCCATTCCCCCCACATGTTCCTGTGGTGTACTTCTGTAAATCTTTCGTCCATGACAGCCATGTGATAAATATAAATTCAGTTACCCTAAAATGTCTCGGAGAAAGCCCTATCCTTTGCGGGTTGTCTATAATATTTTGCGCATCCCGGGGATTTTGCGGAACATCCGGACAACGAACAGCGACAACCCAAAGAAAACCACGGCCATAAGCGGGGCTGTGACAATAGGATGAGGGACAAGAATAGAGAGATGCAAACCGTAAAAAGCCTTGATAAACATGGGGTGAACAAGATAGACACCAAGCATACATTTTGACATATCGATGAGTTTTGCATCATCCGTGGTCGTATTTCCGTATTTAGTCCTGAAATAACAGAAAATAGCCGCAGCAATGAGGAATGTCATGGGGCGGAAGTTCCCGAAGAAATATTCATTGGGCGCATCCCTCGCAATGCTGAAATAGGTCGCGTAGAAAAATGAGACAAACCAAGAAATTGCTGCAAGCGAATAAAGAATTTTCCGAACTTTTGGCCCAAGGCCATAATGGGCGATGTAGAATCCAGAAAGATAAAATCCAGCAAATGTTGTACTACCCTGGATGCCGATGTTCTTATAGATGGAAACATCTGCCAGCTTAAAAAGGAGATGGTTCGCCGTCGGTAGAACCAAACCAAACGTGAAGAACAACGCGATGACATACAATACCATGCGCGGGCTTGCGTTTTGTGTAAACACCCTCAAAGCAGGCGTTATCAAATACAGACCCGCCAAGGTGTACAAAAACCAAAGATGGGTCGCCGGTTTTGTGAACAACGTGATTGGAGCGGAGAGATAATCCACCCAATCCCCGCTTTGGCAAATGACATTCAAGAATCCGTAGGCAAGCCCCCATGTCACAATCAAGATGATGATTTTCGGAAGATTGTATGTGAGAACTTTTTTGGGTGGATGCGCATACTTAGGAGAAAGCATGAATGCACCACTAATCATGATGAACACGCCCACCCCAAATCGGGACAGGCTGTTCAAGAAGTTCAGCGCAAAGAAATCGGGAGAACTTACAGGAGTATCATACCAAGCGGAGGTTACTGTATGCTGGAACACAACGGTGAAGGCCGCAATGATGCGCAGCCATTCCGCATATTTTTCACGGCGGCCTTGAGATTCCGTTATAGATGATTGGCTTGCCATTACCCGCTTATTTGATTGTCACCCTATTGACCTGGTTCCCGATCCGGACGATGTAGGCACCCGAATGCGGAATGTTAACAGTCAGGCCATGACCTGTTGCAACTTCCTTGGCAACAAGGAGGCCTTGCAAGTCGGAAACAACCACCTTTGTCCCAGCTTCAACGCCATTTATAGTCACAGCATGCCCGAGAGCCTGGACGCCAAAGCGCTGGAGCGGAAGCGCCTTTGCAATGGCATCTTTTTCCGAAGGTTTCTTCTTCTCGTATGTCAAGGCAGGCAGGTCACTCCCCTCGGCCTCGCCCCATACAGAGCCGTCCGCATCCCTAGTCCAATCGTGCAACTTTTTCAAAACGGTGCCATTCTTGAAATCTTCTGGTTCTGCGGAATTTCCACCATATCGAGAAGACTGCTTGCTAGAATAGAAGGTATTCTGAATAGAAATCTTTATACCGATATAGTTGAAACCGATTAAAGCATCGGCACGTTCAGCCCCAGAAACTTTGCCAAAGTTATACGAATTTGTCAAAGAAACAACTTCACCAGCAATGCCGACAAGTCCACCTGCAGTAAACGTAGCTTCGACAATCCCTGTGTTATAGCAGTTCGTGATAGTCAATGTGTACTTGCTAAGCGTGTCCTCCTTCGGATCCACAATACCAGAACCTAAGAGACCACCGATATTATTGTAACCGACGATGGTAGAAGCATTGTAGACATTCAATAGAGAAAGGTATGCCGTTGTTGCCGTACCGACAATGCCACCGACAGACGTATATCCCTCGATGTACGAATCGACAAGGCCAAGATCCTTGATAACGACAGGTTCCTTTTTCGAGCCACCCGTAATGGAGCCGAAGAGGCCAATGGCATTGGCAGAATCCTTGTAGAACAGGCCAGAAATCTTTTTCTTGTTACCGTCAAATTTTCCGGCAAAATCTTTCATCGGAGTCCACAGAATAATTTCTGTCTTTTGTCCGTCAAACCTCCCGTTATCCTTGAGCAAATCCTCGTTAACGACAATATCGTCGGTCAGTTTGCCACAAGCGGCAGAATCACGCGTCATGCTATCCGTACCGTTCACGATGGCGGCAAAGCCAAAGAGTTCCTCGACCGATCCAATTTGATAGCAATCCTTTTCCTTTTTGGGTTCCTTGGGGGTAATCTTTTTGAGGCTATAGTTGTAAGCGCTAGAAGAGCTCGATACAGAGCTAGAAGAGACCTTCTTGCTGCTAGAACTGCTTTTGCCCTTGCTGCTGGAGCTGCTCTTGCCCTTGCTACTCGAAGACTTGGCAGAAGAACTTGAGGCCGGCTTGGACGAACTGCTCGACGAAGCCACCTTGGTCCATTTGGCCCAGAATTCCTTGTCGCCCTTGTCCGTCTTTGAAATCTCTTCGACAACGTCGCCGCTGTATTCATCGTTGTCAAACCATCCGTCAAACTTGTAATTTGTCCTTGTGGCCTTGGGGAGTTCAGCACCCTTTCCGTAAGTATAACTAGAAAGTTCCGATTCCAGTTTGCCTTCGCCCTTGTGGAGCGTTACCTTGTATGTACGAGCCTTAAACGTCGCCTTGAAAGAAGTATCCTTTTTGACCGTAACGGAGCGCGAAGATGTCGTATCTTTGTCGTTCCATTCTTTGAACACATACCCATCAACAGCCGTTGCCTTGATTGTAACCTTTTCGCCACAGGAGTATTTTCCGGCGCCCGAAACGGAGCCCATTGCAGAGTCGTTGACCGACAACGACAACTTGCAGAGAACTTCTTCCCATTTTGCGTAGAATACCAAATCGCCCGCATCCTTCTTGGATATAGCACTTACGGCTTCACCCTTGAGGCTATCATTGTCAAACCAACCCTCGAAAGAGTAACCCTGGCGAGTCGGCGTAGGGAGTTTTTTCTCGATCCCTTCAATGTACTGCGATTTTGTCGTGTCGTCCTTGGCAACGACAAGCGTGAGGCTCGAAATGGTCACCCCCTTGACTTTCCCGCTGAAATCAGGGTACGAACCCTCCTTGACATTTTGCCCCCATACAGAACCGTCCACACTGCCATCCTTGTAATTCCTGAGTTCAAGGACAAGCGTTCCGTTTTCAAATTCTTCTTTTGTTGCTTTTGTAGCACCTTTGGGAGCAGAAGAATCGCCCTTACCCTTGAAAGTATCTAAAACGAACGTATTCTTGATCGAAACGGTCGCATCGCTTTTGGCGTGTGCAATGATTGCGCTAACAACCTTTTCCCCAGAAACAGCCCCAAGGTTGTATGTATTGGCGACAGAAACTTTTCCTCCCGCAGCGCCAACGATTCCCGCAGCGACTTTGCTGCCCGTGATAGAACCAATGTTGTACGTATTGTAAATATGAACGGACTCTGCATTGTTCTTGGACGAGCCCAAGATGCCGCCCGCCGTATCGCCGATGACCGTTCCCTCATTGTAGGAATTGAAAATATCCGCTTTGGCTTCTGACCGAACGACACCCACGATACCGCCCGAAATATGTTCCGTTTCAAAATAGGAATCTACGATGCCCACGTTTTTAATGATTGTAGGGTTGCCATCTTTGCCAATCGAGCCGAACAAGCCGACAGTGTCTTTGGAGCCGCCCTTGAAATAAAGTCCAGAAATAGTCTTTCCGTTCCCGTCAAATTTACCACCGAAACTCATAATCGGAGTCCAGGGGGCGAGGTCATCTTCGTCGGCTTTCAGCGAGCCGTCTTCATCAAGAACGTCTTCGTTTACCGTGATGTCTTTGACGAGAATGCCGCAAGCAGACTTGTTTCGTTCAGTATCTTCAAGTTTCCCGTTGACCAGGGCTGCGAATCCGTACAAATGATCGGCAGATTCAATCAGGTAGCACCCATCTTCGTCGGTATCCGGGAGAGTCGGGGTGATTTCAGGAGCGTCAGCAAAAGCAAACGCAGTGAGCGATGCAATACAAAAGGCGATATAAGTTAGTTTTCTCATAAAATCCCCAAAAAATCGAGATTACAACATCCATTAGATAAAATACAATTCATTTGGGCAAAGAGATAGTAAAAAAAATATAGCAGCAACAAATCCTCGCCCAACGGTCGCAATGTAAAAATGAAATAAACAAAATTTGTAAGAAACAAAAAAATCTCTGCAGAGAACTGCAGAGATTAAAACTTAGACGAAGTCTAAATTACTTAACCTTCAAAGCACCACGTTCCAATTTGATAGTGAAATTGGTAACGTCGCACACTTCGCTCGGACCCCAGTACTGGATCGGACCCGGATAGGTGTAGGATTCAGTCGTGGCCCAAACGTCGCGGTTCTTGGCGAAGAACTTGAACGGAGCACCATCGAGTTCAACGAGAGCCTTCTGGATCACCGGCTTGTCGGCACCGTGACGACGTTCGATGTTCATCATCATGGTGATAGGAATGCCACCGGCAGTCCACTTTTCGATACCCTTCGTGAGGTCACGGACAGAGCTCATGTAGCCGTTCATCTTGTTGAAGGCGAGCACGGCGGCGGTGAAGCCGAGGCTGTAGCAGTAGTCGGCGTCGAAGTTCGACGGAGCGGCGCAGCGGCCTTCGTAACCGAAGAAGTGGTTGAGAGCGCTGAACTTGCCCTTGAAGTTCTTGCGGCCCTTGAGTTCTTTCTTCACCATTTCGATGATGAGCTTTTCGGTTTCGATGAGGGAAACCTGCACGTTGCCATGGCTGTCGCGGTCGAGCATCAGCTGGGCCTGCACAAAGGCCGGGAGGCTCTTGAGGACTTCGGCAGAAGCCTTGGAAACCCACTGGCAGAGCTTTTCGACCTTGGCAGCGGTGTCGAGGCCTTCGACTTCCTTTTCGTGATGAGCGAGGGCTTCGGAAAGTTCAGAGATGAGCACGCCGACATCCGGGATGAATTCGAGGAGGCCTTCCGGAATGAGGGCCACACCGAAGTTCTTGCCGGCAGCAGCACGGGCAGCGACGACGTCTGCAACGTCCTTGATAACCTGCTTGAGCTTCATCTTCTTGGCCTTGACTTCTTCAGAAATCAAGCAGATGTTCGGGTGGGTCTGGAGAGCGGCTTCGAGAGCGATGTGAGAAGCGCTACGGCCCATGAGCTTGATGAAGTGCCAGTACTTCTGAGCGGAGTTGGCATCGCGCATGATGTTGCCGATGAGTTCGGAATAGGTCTTCACGGCGGTGTCGAAACCGAAGGAGGTTTCGATGTATTCGTTCTTGAGGTCGCCGTCGATGGTCTTCGGGCAGCCGCAAACCACGCAGCTAGCGCCGTTGGCCTGGAAGTATTCACCGAGAACAGCAGCGTTCGTGTTGGAGTCGTCACCACCGATGATCACGATAGCGTCGAGCTTCTGGGCCTTGGCAACAGCCATGCACTTCTTGAACTGTTCTTCGGTTTCGAGCTTGGTACGGCCGGACTGGATGATGTCGAATCCACCAGTGTTGCGGTAGGCGTCCATGATCTTTTCGTTGATCACGATGAACTTGCCGTTCTCGAGGCCAGACGGGCCGCCGAGGAAACCGAGGAGCTTGCTCTTCGGGCTGATGCTCTTGATACCGTCGAAGATACCCGCAATCACGTTGTGTCCACCAGGAGCCTGGCCGCCGGAGAGCACCACGCCCACGTTGAGGGCCTTACCGGCAGCAGCCTTGGTAGCCTTCTTCATGGAGATGTACGGTGCACCGTAGGTGTTCGGGAACAGAGCCTTGATCTTGGCCTGGTCACGGACGGATTCGGTGGGCTTGCCCTTCACGAGAGCAACTTTGAGAGCGCCGTCGCGGAGAGCGGCGGGGAGTTTCGGCTTGTAGGCCTTGCGGGCCTTGCCGAGGACGGACAGATTGTCAGCCATTGTTTCTTCCTTTTGAAGTTCGCCCGGCAATTATTGCACGAGCAGGGTTAAAAATTACGGGTGAAAATATAGAAACTTAGACGAGTGCGATGGGGCAAAAAAACATGGAAAAAAGGCTTTTTGACCCCATGAAGCCCACTCAAGGAAGTTCCCTCCCCTGCCAAACAAGGGGGTAAAAATAGCGCTATCGAGAACGTCAACAAAATGCAAAATCCATTCATTTAGCTGTTTTTTTGATTACAACATCCTTCTATTGCGGTCGAAATTCTAAATTTGGCTGCGTTCGGTAGGAATGGGAATGGACCAAAATTGTTTTTTATCAATCGTATGTGGGGTGGTCGGGGGCGTTATCGTCCTCGTCACGGCTGTCGTGATTGAGATGGTCCGTTCCGATTTGAGCGCCAGGCGCGAACACATGAAATACCTGACGCAAATCCGTGCAGCAATTCTCAATGCCGACTTTTTCGTGAGCAATGGCCTCAACGACAAGATTCTCTCCCCGAATGCGGAAATAGACGTGAACATGTTCGGCGTCTTTGTGAACAAAATAGAAATGCTTCTCTACGACAAGTACCTGTTTTTCCGCAGAGACGAAATTGAAGTCATCGAAAAAATCAAAGAATTCATGTTCGACTACATGATCAACGCCCTGCAATGTACCGCACTTGCCAGCAAGATTCACGCATTCGAATTGCGCCCCCTCGAAATCCGCAAGATGACGGAACTTGTCCAGCAGCAAAAGACGTTCATCACCAACTGCTCAAACGACAGGGTGGAATGGAACAATCTCATGACAAAATTCGATGTCGAGATGAATAAGCGGTTCATAAAGGCGTAGCGCCCCTACCCTACCTTTTTCTTTGTTATATTGTCCCAAAGAAGGAAGGAAAATGCGCCGAATCTTTTTCGTTTGTCTATTGCTGTGCGCCGATTTGTTCGCTGGTTACCGCGGCACCATATTGGGTTCCGAACGCACCCGTAATCTGCGCCAACTGGACTATGCACCGATGCTTTTCGTGTACCACACCCAAACAGTGGAACCGGGGCGTCATTTTTTCACCTACCCGCAGCGCGACACGTCTTTCCGTAGCCATTTTTCCGAAGCGCAGCGCCGTTCCCTCGTCCATATTTCAGATTCTCTCGGCACAGGCCCCGATGCCCACACCTACGCCATTGCGGCATCCCCAGTCTTGGGACTTGATTACCGTAGCAGCAAGGCCCTGGGCGACACCATCTGGCCCGCTTTCGACGGCGGACTATTCGTACGCGGATACGCCGATTCGCTCGATTTCGACCTCGATGCGAGAATCTATTCCGAGGCTCATTCGGCAGACCGGCCCCAAAGTTACGACCACGAAGTGTTCGATGTTCAAAAAGAAGATCGCGGCGGCCTCAATTACGTGAGCTTCGCACGCTATCGTGCACACATGGGGCTCAATTATTCGTTTGCCCGGTTGCAGTTGGCCCGCGACGTGCTGCATTTTGGCCCCGGCTACTACAACAACCTCACCCTGAACCAGTTCGCCCTGCCATACAACATGCTCACGCTCGACCTCACGTTCGGGCCGCTCCGCGTTTTCAGCGCATACGCCGACTTGCGGGTCAACTCCTGGAGTTACAGCAAAGACAACCTGAACGACCGCAACCTGTATGCCCACCGCTATGAACTTGCCCTTGGAGCCCTTTCTTTGGGCGTAAGCGAAATCCAGATACTCTACAACGAGAACAAGCCCTGGCTCTTTGTCCCCGTTGTGCCCTTATTTATAGAGAAGGGAAACTACACCGAACGAGTAAATAACGGGGCAATCGCCTTTGATGCGAATTACCAGATTTTCGGCCTCGCCCGCGTGTACGGCGAATTTTTCCTGGACGACATGGAATCGCCGTACGCGGTTTACGAGAACAAGTACAGCAACAACCGTTGGGCCGCAATGGCCGGTATCCAAGTCGCTCATGACTTCTACATGGGCAAGCGCAAAATCGAAACCGGGACCATCGCAGAAATATCCCGCGTGGAGCCGTACACCTACAGCCATTACGACACAGCCCAGGCGCAGATGGCCCACCTTGGAATGCCGATTGGCAACCCCAACGGACCAAACTCCCTAGCCGTCGACTGGACGCTTTATGCCCGTTTGGGGCTTACCAGCAGTGAAATCTTTGCGGGAGTTCACAACAAGTGGCTCTGGAAAGGCACCGACAGCGGAAGCAGCATCGACGATCCGTACAAGACGGTCGAAAAGCGCTTCATACACGGAGCCCCGCTGGCCTACACCATCGCCCCGTCCGTGAGTTTCCATGGGCAACACATGGTTTATCTTGCCGAATTTACGTTTGTAGATGAAAAATCGGTCTATTTACGCGTCGCATTTATGTGGTAAAAAAAAATTTTTCTTTAGTATTTTCTATTTTGTACGTGAATTTTTACTTTGAACGATAAAAGGCGCTTTATATGGTAAAGATAAAAGAAACTTTGAACAACTTCAGGCTCCGCAAGCGGATTCTGGCTGTTGCCGATGCTTTTATCGTCGTTGTCGCCGGCTTGATAGTGAACTATCCGTTGCCGCTATTTGCCAACCGCATTGGGCGGCCTGACCTTTTCGTCGTTTTTCTGACAACATCTATCTGCTGTTTCGGGAGCCTGCTCTTCTTTGGCGCATACAACAGGATGTGGCGCTACTTCAGCACAAAAGATTATCTCAGCTGCATTTATGGTGTCGTAACGGGCATTGTCATCGCAAACCTTTTCGTTCTTGCCATCAAGGGCGATTGCGCCTGGCAATTCGCCATACTCCATGCGACCGTGGCAACTGTCGGCATTTGCATGTTCCGCTACATATTCAAGCGTGCGTTCGTGAGCCTTGTGGCTACCGGAGCCAAAGAGGCGGAAAACAAACGCACCATGATTATCGGTGCGGGCAATGCGGCCAAGATGTTGCTTGACGAAATTGCCAATAATAAGGTGGACGCACGAGAAGGCCACGTCAGTACCGACGCCTATAAAATTGAACCGGTATGCCTTATCGACGACGACCGTCAAAAGCTGGGTTCCAAACTGAACGGAGTTGTTGTCGCCGGTTCGACGAGCGACATCCCGAAAATTGCACAACTGGAACGCATTGAGCAAATCATATTTTCCATTCCGAGTTGTCCACCCAAAGACCGCCAAGTCATTCTAGACATCTGCGGCAAAACTGGACTGCCAGTAAAGGTACTCCCGTTTATCGGATCATTGCTCGAAGCCCCGTCAGACGACGGTTCTACGCACTTCATGAGCCAGATTCGTGACATCAAGGTCGAGGACCTTCTGGGGCGAGAATCAGTCAAGTTCGACAACAAGGAAATCCGAGACTTTATCGAGGGCAAGGTCTGCATGGTCACCGGCGGTGGCGGAAGCATCGGTTCCGAGCTCGTACGCCAAATAGCCAAGTACTCCCCAAAGCAAATTATTATCGTAGACATTTACGAGAACAACGCCTACGAAATCCAGCAAGAACTCATCATGGATTACGGAGATTCGCTGGACCTGGTCACGCTCATCGCAAGCGTCCGCGATTTCTTCCGGATGAACAAAATCCTCAAGCAGTACAAGCCCAACGTGATCTTCCACGCAGCGGCGCACAAGCACGTGCCCCTCATGGAATCAAGCCCGATGGAAGCAATCAAGAATAACGTCATCGGGACCTTCAACATGGCAACGCTCGCCATGTTTAACGGGGTCGACAAGTTCGTGATGATCAGCACCGACAAGGCCGTGAACCCGACAAACGTGATGGGAGCAAGCAAACGCTGCTGCGAAATGATTGTCCAGTTCCTAAGCCAGCAGAAAGGTTGCCAAACCGTCTTCGTGACCACGCGATTCGGCAATGTCCTCGGCAGCAACGGCAGCGTCATCCCCCTGTTCAAGCGGCAAATTGAACAAGGAAAGCCAGTGACGGTCACGCACCCCGACATCATCCGCTATTTCATGACCATTCCCGAGGCGGTGAGCCTCGTGATGGAGGCCGCAAGCATCGCCCAGGGCGGCGAAATCTTTGTGCTCGATATGGGGCAACCCGTAAAAATTTTGACACTCGCCGAAAACCTGATCCGCATGTACGGCAAAGTCCCTTACAAAGACGTTCAGATCAAGTTTACCGGACTCCGCCCCGGCGAAAAAATCAAAGAAGAACTCCTGATGAACGAAGAAGGGCTCAAGAGCACGCGCAACAAGCTCCTCTTTATCGGCAAGCAGATCGAAATTGACGCAGACAAGTTTGTCGTCGACCTGTGGAAGCTCAAGTGCGCCGCAGCCGAGAATAAGGACGACGTGGCCATCAGTGCCTTGCACGAGATCGTCCCCACTTTCACGACACCCGAAGAATACAACAAGAATGTGCTAAAAGCCTAGTTTGCAGGCAAGTTAATAGCCTGCATCTAGATAAATTGCATCCAGTTCGGCCAAATCCCCCTACAAAACAGGATTAGACATAACAAAAACAACGGTTCAATTCGCTGAATTGAACTTTTTCCACAAATATATACTTTTTTAATACAAAATTACTTTTTTTATTTAGTTTATTTTCGCTGTTTTTAACAAATTTATACTAAGGAGCTATCAATGATTATCCATAATCTGGAAAAACTTAGCACGATCAAACGAATCGACGAATTAGAGCGTCCGTATGAAGCCTTAACCCCTGTGAAACAGTATAATCGGTGGGCCATGGGTGACGCTGGAAATTTTCACATACCAGATAATGAAGAACTGTGGAAAGAACAATGGCTTTTTATTTATGAAATCCCTGTTGGCGTACCCCGCTTGAAAATATCAAAATTATCCATTTTATCAAAAACTACCGATACCGATATTTATGTTGCCCAAGAAATCAAAAACAATCCCAAACGGTATGCATGGGATGTATGTGGATTTTTCTCCATCGAAGGCGGTCTTTCAGACAATTTTGCCGAAGTGAAGCATGAAATGGTTTCGAACAAGACAATCCAGGTTCAGGACCTTAACAAGCGTGAACGCTTGGGGTTTACCGATCCTGTCAAAATGGACGTTTGTGTCGATTTCTTTGAAAAAAATCCCGGGAAGAAGCTCTATTTAATTGTATCGGCAACATCGGAACCGATTGTAGAACCAATCAAATATCAAACAGAAGGGGAATACTACTTCTTGGAAGAACCAGTAGCCGAGATTGTTCGTGATGGAAGCCGCCTCAGTGAATCTAGAATCATGTGTGGAAGGGTCGGTTTTAATGGAAAAGAAATTAAGAATGGTATTTTCCTATGGCAAGCCTCCTCGACGGTTTGGTCGAACGGAATGGACTACAGGTCCTACAAGGCGGTCTTTTTTAAGCCTGTGGCAGAATTTCGCCCATGGATTCGCGATTTCCGATTCTTCTGCAATCCCAAGAACTTCCATATCTCTCGCAAGAAGGCTTTCCTCAAGACTCTTCACCATTACGAACCCGTAGGGGTTTTCGATCTTTGCGTTCCGATTGAATCACAAAAGAATTCTCGCTTTGAAACATATGTATGGTCGAAAAATTTGTTATCTGACGTGGATGTTCTGGAGAAAAAGGTCAATTTGGATGCAGGACCCTACTCGCACAAGAATTTGGTGAACTACCGCAGCCACCACGAGTACGGTAATCTACATGATGGTTTTTCGTTGGATTCAATCTATGCCGATTGCAAGAGTATTGTAGAGATTGCTCCTGAAAAAGCTGCAAGGATAATTGTCCGCGATCTCTTGAAGCAACCCAAAGAGCATCGCTGTATTTCAATAGACGGGAACTCGGTACTGAGATGGCTGATGGGTGGGCCCATTCGAATTGCCGATGAAATAGAAATGAGCGATGATACCGATAGTTATAAAGCGAAGATAAAAAAAGCGAAAACCGAAGAGGAAAAACAGAAGTGGCAGAAAGCCTTGGATGACAGGATACAAACATTGAGGGATATTCGCTATGAAAAGGATTATCTGTATTCGATGGTCTATTTTGGCGAAGACGATTTGAGTACAGAAGACAAGTTCAGTGGCGATGGATTCTTCTTCTACGATGCGCCAATTCATTTCAACGCGCCCAAGATAAAGAATGTCCCCAATGAAATCAAGGAAAAATACAACAAAATCTTCGAAATGCTGTACTTCAACCCGTATGTTCACAAAGAAGGGCATGATGTTCATGAAAACATCTCCGGATGCGAGGCTCTTGCCAATTTACTTGACAAAGTATTCGCAGCGGTCGCTGCATACGGAGTCGAAATTGACTACGTGACCTGCGATATCGAAATGATGCGCAACACGGCTCATGACATGAAAAATGTCCATCGTATGGAATTGAAAGACGATTTTATCGACGACAGCCACCCTGTGTACAACAGCCCCGTTGATGCCGACGACGACAGTGACATATTCCATAGAATGTGGAATTCTCTCTGGAATGCCTTTGAACGTCGCAAGGAAATGGAAATTCGCGGTAGTTATAGGGATATTTTCAACAAACTATTGACAAGAGGATTCGTCGCAAAAAAAACTGGCCATAAACTTGATTCCGTTGCCTTGTCGAACATTGATCAATATAGTTATGTGTATGCCAATGATTATCCGGAAAGACGCAATTTAAATATCTGGGATCAAGTTGCTTTGGAATATTATGCGGGTGTTTTTGACATGTTTATGATGGCACCCATTCGTAAGTATTCCCCAAAAATGGTTTGTTCAACACACGCTGTAAGCGAAAGTAAGGGCTATGTTCATTATAGTGATGAATTTGAACGATACTTGGGAGGGAATGTGAAGCTGCCTGCCAAGATGACGAGTATTCCAGGAATATATGCTTTAGCAAGTAAAAGTATTTATAAACACTGTATGGACAATTGGAAAGCGCTCCCTGATGACGATTCTCCGTTTTCTTATTTGGTTACTACGGTGAATTGTGCTCGAACTGCGAAATTTTCCAATCCCCGCAAGAGTCCGCAACCTTTTATTGCCAGCGTTTACTATTGGACATGGCAAATTTGTAAAACTCATCAGTCGCTTTCTAGTAGCTATGCGAATTACTCTCCCGAAACGAATGATGTAGACGATAAAAAAAAGGATCGGGATCAGTTTATTGAATTGTGCAACAGCGGAGAAGTTTCGAATTTGGCCGTAAGCAGCCATAAATACTATAAGGAACTCCTTCTTCATACTTGGCTTTGCAACCCCAAATCGATGTATGCCTATCTGAACTACCATGATCATAGTTTCTCGAACGAAAAATTTGACCATAGGGTTTTCAAATTGTCTGCCGACGGCACAAAAACTGAATTCAAGAAGGTTTACCAAGAGGAATATAATCAGGATGTTTATAAGGCCATCCAAGATGCCGCCAACGAAATGAAACGAATCACTTGCGGAAGAGCACCACGTCTTATCACCTCGGCTTTGGCGTCTGAAACAAATCCGTTCCTTTTGACGGGGGTTCGTATCGGTAGAATCAAATTGTATCGTTTTACTGTAAATGACAATGTAGATGTAGATTTCTATCCGAGCGAGCCTTTGCCATCAAAACCGTATTCTCTTAAGTTGTGTGATAATGTTCGCCTCCCTGTTTCCAAATTACGCGACTTAGGATTTATTTTGGGCGAAAAAAAGGTTTTGTTCCGTGATGCTTTGCTTTTGGATTGCTGTATGTCAAAAGGGCGCCTATCCAAGAATGGACCAAAAGGATTCTGGATAGCGATGCCTTGGTTTGTTACTCCGAAGATTACTACGGATTATCGCCTTTATCAGAAAAATCCTGCTATTGATATGAAAATGGCTTCCTATGATTTTAATTCAGGTTGGCCGAGTCGGATTATTGTTAATAACAAAGATTTAGACAAAAATAATGATAAAATTCCAATTGAAGAACATCGTATTATTCCTTATACAAGGTTGAATAGACCCGAAATTGTCAGTGTATTTGGCGAACTTGCCAGAAAACAAAAGATGATGACCAGCGTTACCTTCGACAAAGTTGACGAAAACAAAACGGTTTTGGGAGTCACATTCAATCCGAAAGGCCATTTCAATGCAGGTAAAGAATACGTATTCGAACGATCCTATAACATCGATTCGCCTCGCGATGAAGAGCAACAGGTTTACGCTCCGCTTATTTCGGGAAACTTCGTTGTTCCGGCAAAGTTGAAAGTGTATTCTGGTGATAGGCCTGTTACTTACATTGACATTTATTCCGGTGCGACTCAATATGTATCCTGGTACAAGTCGTATATCCAAGGGATGAATTTCCGTGTAGACGTTTTCCGCGAAAGCGACGGTGTCAATATTTCTCGCGTAAACAGGGCTTGCAATGAGGCATATGCCAATCTGCCCGTGGATACCTCTTGTGATGATTTTCTGCGTCTCCGAGTTTCTTGGCTTAATGCGACAGAACATCTCCAACATTACAAGGTAATCTGCGCTCCGCGATTTGAAAAAACGATTCGTTTCCCCCTCAAACTCTTCTCTAGGTCGTACAAAATTCCTGCGGGTTCAGAAAAGTACAAGCTGTATAAAATTGGCAGAGCGGGGTCTTTCGGCTCATTCCTAGACGTTTACGTTGAGCAAAATGGAAAACTTAAATTGGTATATAGCATTCCCATAAACAGGCGTTAGTCCGTCACTGAAACATTGCCAAAAGGGCCGCCGAAATATCGGCGACCCTTTTTATATCCTGATAATAAAGCGAATTAGCCGAGAGCAGCGATGATGGCGTCGCCCATGCCGGTCGTGCCGACCTTGGTGCAGCCTTCCTGGTAGATATCGCCAGTGCGGAAGCCCTGGGCAATGACCTTTTCACAGGCTGCTTCGATAGCCTTGGCCGCTTCTTCTTCCTTGAAGGTGTAGCGGAGCATGAGGGCCACGGAGAGGATCTGGGCGAGCGGGTTAGCGATACCCTTGCCAGCGATGTCCGGAGCGGAACCACCGGCCGGTTCGTACAGACCGAAAGAACCTTCGGCGATAGAAGCGGACGGGAGGAGACCCATGGAACCGGTGAGCATTGCGCATTCGTCGGTGAGGATGTCGCCGAAGAGGTTCGGGCAGAGGAGCACGTCGAATTCACGCGGGCGCTTGAGGAGCTGCATGGCAGCGTTGTCCACGTAGAGGTGTTCGAGAGTCAGTTCCGGGTAGTCCTTGATGACTTCGTTCACGACTTCGCGCCAGAGCACGCTTGTGGTGAGCACGTTGGCCTTGTCGATGCTGGCAACCTTCTTGTTACGGAGCATGGCGGCGTCAAAGGCGAAACGGGCAATGCGTTCGACTTCGTAGCGGCTGTACTTCATGGTGTCGAAGCCGATTTCTTCCTTGGAGCCCGGAACGCCTTCGCGGCCCTTCGGCTGGCCAAAATAAACGTCACCCGTCAGTTCGCGGACGGTGAGGATGTTGAAGCCGTCGCCAACGATGTCGGCACGGAGCGGGCATGCGCCAGCGAGTTCCTTATAGACACGGGCCGGGCGGAGGTTGCAGAAAAGCTTGAAGTGCTTGCGGAGCGGGAGGAGGGCGCCGCGTTCCGGCTGGAGGTTCGGCGGAAGGTGTTCCCACTTCGGGCCACCCACGGAACCGAAAAGAATACAGTCAGAAGCTTCACCGAGCTTGAGGGTGCTTTCCGGCAGCGGAGAACCGCTTTCGTCATAGGCGGCACCACCGACATTTGCCCATTCGGCGTTCACGTCGAAACCGAACTTCTTGGAAACGACGTCCAGCACGCGGACAGCTTCTTTCATGACTTCGGGGCCGATACCGTCGCCCGGAAGCACTGCAATCTTGTAATTCTTGCTCATTGTTAATCCTTGGTTTATAATTTGAACGATGCAAAGATAACAATTTTAGTGATTGGTGGTTAGTGGTTGGTGGTTAGGTTTATTGTTGAATCCGCACGCTTTTTACGGTGCCGTTCCTCACGGAGCGGAGCATGTAGACGCCCTGGACCTTGATGTCGCTAGTATTCTTGAGTATCGAAACGGCCTCGTCCATGGTGTAGGCGCGCAGGCGGCCGAGTCGGACGCCGTTCAGGTCAAATACGTCGTATGCCTGAAGGGTTTTCGCCTGCAGGTGGCATGCGTTACTGATTGCCAATGGGGGATTCTGAATAGTTGAGTCTTTGTTGCCGGTTTCCGTTGGTTTCTCTCCCGGAAACTCGGATGTGAGAATCCACTTGTTCTTAGTGTCGGCTTTGTGCTCCGCGAAATACTGCTTGAGCCACGTCATGGCCGAGCGGTCCACGCCGTCCTTGATGATGCCGGAACATCCTTCCGCCTGTCCTTCACAAGATAGCCATGTCTTGCCGTAAATGTAGCCCCAAAGGGTAATGCCTGCAATATTTTCCTCTTCCATGAAGAGGGGAAACTGTTCAGAGTAGCATTGTTCCTGAATTTTATCGTCTATAGACTCGATATCGTATTCGGTAATGTACAGCGGAATCTGTGTGCTGTCGATAATTTCTTGGAGGAACCTTTTAAGCATGTCGATGTTGAGGCAGGTCTTGGGACCAGATCCCGTTGTCATTAAATCATGGGCTTGCAATCCGTAACCGTCGACAGGAGCACCGTTCCTCCTGATTGTATTGATAAGCTTTATTCCAACATCCCGTTGCCATTGGAATGTATTGAAGTCGTTGTAAATGAGAATCGCATCTGGCCAGCGCTCGCGAGCCATCTTGAAAGCCGTAGTCACGAAGTTGTAATCGCCATCGTTGTCGCCGCCCAGGGCTTCGATAAAATGGTTGTTGACTCCAAATCCAGAATGGTACTGGTTCTGCGATGGACGGCCAGCTTCGGCAACCACGTCAATCATTTCTAGGTCGGGATAATGCCCTGCGACGGCATCGAACCAGGCGGTAATGGCCTCCTTGGTTTCTTCGACATTTAGGTTGCGAATCCAACCTGGGTATTGCGAACCCCACACGAGCGTGCGGAACTTGAATAGGACTCCGTTCTGTTTTGCCCAGTTGTAAATTGCGTCGCACTTGGAAAAGTCGTATTCGCCACGATTCTCTTCGACTTGCGCCCATACGCATTCTCTATCGGGGCTAATCTGGTTCCAGTATTCGGTGAAATCGGAGGGAACTTCGCCATCGACCGGAATGTTGCCGAGGAACTTGGCTGCACCGTCGGCAAGGCCGGGGCCTGCAAATACACTTGTAAACGCGCAGAACAGCGCGAAGGATACAATTTTTGAAATTCTAGAACTTATCATACACCATTATAAACATATATCCTCTTTTTTCGGTTCCACTAAAGAATGAATTGACAATCATAGACAAAACATCCATAACAAAATCAATAGTTGCCACCACGACGTTTTTACAAATTTTGTAAAAATTCATCTTATTTTTCAAATTACGAAAAACTTCAATTTTTTGTAATGACGCAAAAAAGGCGTTTTTAGACAAAAATTGCCATTATACACTTTTGGCACATTTTTTGCAATCATGGCACCGAAAACAAAACTAACACTAGGAGATTGCCATGAGCAATGAATATAGGCTGAAAGCCATCAAGGAAATTGCGAGCGAAGCCGCCGAAGGCGTGATGCCCGCAGCACCCGCAAGCCTCGACTTTTACGGAGAGGATGTCTTTAACGCAGAGGCCATGCGCACCTACTTGCCGAAGGATATTTGCAAGAAACTCTTTGCCACCATCGACGAAGGCGCACCGCTTGACGCAAGCATCGCGAACGAAGTCGCCCATGCCATGAAAAAGTGGGCCATCGACCGCGGCGCCACTCACTTTACGCACTGGTTCCAGCCTCTTACCGGTTCCACCGCCGAAAAGCACGACTCCTTCCTGGAACCCGAAAACGGCAAGGCCATCATGGCCTTCAGCGGCAAGAACCTCATCGTCGGCGAACCGGACGCATCCAGTTTCCCGAGCGGCGGTCTGCGTTCTACTTTCGAAGCCCGTGGCTATACCGCCTGGGATCCGACCTCCCCCGCCTTCATCAAGCGTCACGGCAACGGCGCCACGCTTTGCATCCCGACCGCTTTCTGTAGCTACACTGGCGAAGCTTTGGACAAGAAGACTCCGTTGCTCCGTTCCATTCAGGCCTTGCAGAAGTCCGCCGACCGCCTCATGGGTCTCTTCGGCGTTGCCGCACAGAAGGTCACCGTCACTCTCGGTGCCGAACAGGAATACTTCCTGATCGACAAGCGCTTCTACCTGCAGCGCCCCGACCTGTACCAGGCTGGCCGCACGCTGTTCGGTGCAGCACCTGCAAAGCACCAGCAGATGGAAGACCACTACTTCGGTAGCATTCCGGCACGCATCTTGAACTTCATGAACGATGTGGAAAAGGAACTCTGGAAACTCGGCATTCCTGCCAAGACCCGCCACAACGAAGTCGCTCCGGCCCAGTTCGAACTCGCTCCGATGTTCGAAGAAGTGAACCTCGCCTGCGACCACAACATGCAGATTATGGAAGTGCTCCGCCAGGTCGCAGACCGCCACGGTCTTGTGTGCCTGCTGCACGAAAAGCCGTTCGCCGGCATCAACGGTTCCGGTAAGCACAACAACTGGTCCGTGAACTACGGCAAGACCAACCTTTTGAACCCGGGCAAGGACCCGCACCAGAACGCCATCTTCCTCACCGCGCTCTGCGCCGTGATTTACGCTGTCGACACCCACGCCGACCTGCTCCGCATGGCTGTCGCTAGCGCCGGTAACGATCACCGTCTCGGTGCCAACGAAGCTCCTCCGGCAATCATCTCCATGTACCTCGGCGACCAGCTTGCCGACGTCATCGACCAGCTTGAAAAGGGCGATCCGAAGTCCAGCAAGCAGGCCGGTGCACTCAAGCTCGGTTCCGATACGCTGCCGCCGCTCCCGCGCGACGCTACCGACCGTAACCGTACTTCTCCGTTCGCCTTCACCGGCAACAAGTTCGAATTCCGCGCTCCGGGTTCTAGCCAGAGCTGCTCCGAACCGAACGTCATCCTCAACACGATTGTGGCCGAAGCCTTCGACCTCATCGCCGACAAGATGCAGAACGTCCCGGCCGACAAGTTCCACGAAGAACTGCAGAACCTGTTGCAGAAGATCGTGAAGGAACACAAGAAGGTCATCTTCAACGGCAACGGCTACACCGACGAATGGGTGGAAGAAGCAGCCAAGCGCGGCCTCCCGAACATCCGCACCACCATGGAAGCCCTCCAGGCTCTCACCAAGAAGGAAAATGTGGCCCTGTTCGAAAAGTACGGCGTGTTCAACAAGCGCGAACTCGATTCCCGCTACGAAGTGAATATGGAAGATTACCACAAGAAAATCCATATCGAAGGCAAGATCGCTTTCGACATCGCGAAGAACGTGGTTCTCCCGCAGGTGCTCTGCGCTTACGGCAATGCGCTCAAGACAAACGAAATGGCCAAGACCCAGGGATTCTACGCTGTGGACGGCTATGCTCGTGAACTCGGCGAAAAGCTCAAGGGCCTCGAAGAAGCCATCGCCAAGATGGAAGCTGCTCTCGGCGACAAGCACGAAGCAATCCTCGACGCC
This sequence comes from uncultured Fibrobacter sp., assembly GCF_947305105.1. Classification (NCBI taxonomy): domain Bacteria; kingdom Pseudomonadati; phylum Fibrobacterota; class Fibrobacteria; order Fibrobacterales; family Fibrobacteraceae; genus Fibrobacter; species uncultured Fibrobacter sp. The sequence continues at coordinate 34,245 of NZ_CAMZCS010000016.1, forward strand.
ATGGCAAACCTCCGCATCATCGTGGACAAGATCGAAAGCATCGTCCCCGACGAGAAGTGGCCGCTGCCGAAGTATCGCGAGATGCTCTTCATCTATTAATACTCCAAGCTGAACCTCATAAATGCAGTCCGTCGGTTTCGTGCCGACGGATTTCTTTTTAACAGAAAAAGGAGACGCAGAAGCGTCTCCTTTTTCAATTTCTTGATTGAAATTATTCTTCGGAGGCTTCTTCTTCGCCCTCTTCGCCTTCTTCCTCGTCGGCGGCCTTGGCGATAGCGACATTGCCAAGCAAGGCGTTCACGTCGATAGCGGTGAGCCCGGTGAGAGTCTTGACATCCGTCTTCTTGTCTACTTCGACTTTGTCATAGTAAGAGACAATGTAGTAGGACATCGTGGCTTCGAACTTGCGGTTCTTCTGGGCGATACTCATGTTGCCCTTGATTCCCGGGAAGTACTTGGATTCCAGTTCGGCCATCTGCTTTGCCGTCTTCACATTCTGGATGGCGTCGCAGGTCATGAGCCAGAGAGTCTTGTTCGTCTCGATAGATTCGTTCACGAACTTGAGAATTCTGGACGTGCCGTTGAAGGAGTTACCCGTTGTCTTTTCGTAATGTTCGGTTGCCTGGGAGACGTAGCTGCCCTTCTGCATGATGACCGTGGCGAGGACCGCGAAAACGAGAACCGTGAGAGCGATGGTGATAGTCTTCAAATTCATCGTGATTCTCCTTATTCGAAGTGGAACGGAGCCGGAGCTTCGAGTTTGAAGTGGTCTTCCATCTTGTATTCGGCGAGAGCCTTGTAGTCGGTGGACTTGAGCTTGCCCTTCGCGAAGGTGAAGCTGATGGAGCAGTCCTTTCCGCAGGCGACTTCGTAGACACCGCCCTCGGACTTGAGGAGGAACTTGTCGGCGAGGCCGGCCTTTTCGCTAATCAGGCTCTGGGCCTTGTCGTTCACACCAGCAGCGGAATACATGTAAGCGATTTGCCTAACGCGCGCATCCTTGTCGCCTTCGATAGCGGCGACTGCGCTCTTGAACGAAGCTTCGGTCTTGTTGCCGGCGAGCGTCGCATAGAGCAGCTTGAACGCCATGCCGTACTGGTCGATGGACCTCCACTGTTCCTGGAGAACTCCGTTAGTGACCGTAAGATAGGCATCCACCTGTTCCTTGACAGATTTTTGGGCCTGGTCGTTATATTGACCCTTGAGCACCATCATGACGACGACGAGTGCCACGATGATGACGATGTCGGCAATCATCAAAATTCTAAGTTTTTTCTTGTCCATAAAGGTTCCTTAAGTAAGGTGTTCTTTTTATGAATTTACATCCTAATATATAAAAAGCAAGCAAAAGATGGTAAAAAATAGCCCAAATCCGAATAAAAAAGCCAATAGTTAACGAAAGTTTACGCTAGGAGAATCCGCAAGAACCTGTTCCATATGTATATTAATTTATATATGAATACCGATGTAGAGAAACCTGCCGAAAATGCAGTCGAACGGGATATGCTCCCGTCCGAAATCATTTTCAACAACCTGAAAGAACTCGTGAAGGCGAAGAATACCGCTCACGAGTCCATGTTCAAGTTCCATTGGAAAAAAATATGGCCGTTCAACATGATATGGCCGCAGGTGGATTTTAACCGAATTGTCCGTTTCATGGGCGAAATCGCCACGAATTGCAGACAACAAAAGAATCTTGTCGACGAAGCGAAGAAAAAGTCAAAACCATTTGAAGCAACGTTCTTGAAAGCGGTCCCCGCCTACCTTGACGCATTGGAAACATCCTGCGACAAACTTTCTGCCGCAGCCCAATGGAAGCAAGATTGGCTGGAACGCAAGGCCAAGGGGGGTGCCAGGCTCCGGAAGGATGTATCGGAGTATAACGCCCTGCTGAAAGATTACGAGAAGGCGCAAGGCGACCTCGTAAGGGCCGGAGCGTTTGTCCAGATGGGCTGGGGCGAAATCGTCCTTGCCAAGAAGGGCGCCTAAGATTTTTTTGAGGTTGGTATGCCGGAGATAACTGTCATTGTTCCCGTGTACAACACGGCCAAATATCTCGAACAATGCCTGCGGAGCATCGCAACGCAGACGTTCGGGAATTTTGAGGCCGTGGTTGTTGACGATGGCTCTACCGATGGCAGCCTCTCCATAGCGCAGTCCTTTGCAGAAAACGATTCGCGATTCAAAGTTTTCGAGCAAAAGAATGGCGGCCCGTCAAAAGCCCGCAACACCGGATTGAAACATGCTTCGGGTAAATGGATTGTTTTTGTGGATAGCGACGATGTTGCAGCGCCGTCCATGTTGCACGACCTCCTTTTTGCGGCCAAAGCCTGCAAAACAAAAATTGCCTGCGGCAAAAAGCGCACGTTCAGCGGAGAACTGCATCATGGGGACATTCTCCCCACAAGCAAGACCAAACCGCGTGCCATTACCGCACCCAAAGCCGTCGAGCGGTGCCTGTACCAGAAAAACTTTCCTGATTATTCCCTTTGGAACAAGATATTCCGCGTGGAACTTTGGAAAGGCCGAAAACTCAAGGAAGGGACACTGTTCGAAGACTTGATTGCCGTCATTTCCATCTTCAATGAGGTGGACCGGATAGCCCTTGTGAACCGGACTTTGTACTATTACCGGAAACACCCCGATAGCGCGCTCGCCAATCAAGGGGGTATGAAAACGGCTGTTCTCCTCGACATTTGCGAAGACCTTTTCGACAAAGCGAGCGAAAACAAGGACGCCTTGGACAAGAAGGCTGCCCAGCGCATTTTAAAAGCAGCTGAGAACTCCCTGCTGAGTGCAGGATTCAGCATATTGATGCGCACTCCCGACACCGAGGAATTTTCCGAATACAGGAGCCGCGCTTGGCACTGGATCAACGCATTCCGCATGCAATGCCTCCTGGACGGGAATTCCAGAGTCCGCAACAAGGTGGCCGCCCTGTGTTCTTTTGGTGGCATGAAGTTCCTGGAACTGGTCATGAAGAGGTTCGGATGATTCCGAAAAAAATTCACTACTGCTGGTTTTCTGGAGAGCCTTACCCCGATAGCGTACAACGTTGCCTTGACAGTTGGCATAAATTCCTGCCCGATTTCGAATGGGTTCATTGGGATGCCGACAAAGCCCGCGCCACGGGAATCCCCTGGGTCGTAGAAGCGCTGGAACAAAAAAAATGGGCTTTCGCAGCCGATGCTGTGCGGCTATATGCACTGTACACCGAAGGGGGAATCTACCTCGACACCGACGTGGAAATTCTACGCCCCTTTGGCGACCTGCTAAAGCGCAGCGACTTTTTCGGTTATGAAAACGGTTCCAAGCGCATAGAAGGCGCCGTAATGGGAAGCGAACCGGAATGCAAACCCATAAAAGCGGCACTCGAATTTTATCGTGAGCGACATTTTGAATATGTCGAAAACAAAATCGACGACATGGTGCTCCCCAAGATTCTCGCCGATGCTTTTGCGCCATTCCAAGAACTAGACATATTCCCTGAAGAAGCGTTCTCGCCCAAGAGCTACATCGACGGGAAAATCCGCTCTACCGATGCGACTTACTGCATCCACCATTTCCAAAGCACTTGGCGCCCGGAATCCATACGTAAGGGAATCCAGCGCAGGCAAAAGTTGTTCAGCACGTTCCCGCGTCCCATTGCAAAAATCCTTTCCCTCCCCCTTTCGCTGTGGACAAATATCACAACGCTCGGCCTAGCCGGGACATTCAAAAAAATATTCCGCTAACGTTTGAGCAAAAAACGCGGAATGAACAGCTTGGGGAACCGTTTCAAGAAAGGAAGCGAAAACGACCAAAGTTCCGGGAGGCGTTTCAACGCCTCTTTTTTTTCGGAATAGCACAAAGCCGAAAACCAGTGGGATTTCCAGATTTTAACCGCTTCCGGATAGAGCCGGTGGTTGCTGTACCGCGAAAGAACCTTCAAAAAGGTGCCGTACATCAACGCCCGATCAGACGACATGTTGTCGCCATGGACACGATAGTAGCAGCACAGCGTAGGCAAAACAGGCAACGAGCCGTACTTGTAAAGGAACTTGAGCCACTGGGGAAAATCCTCGAAAGGATATTCAAGGTCGTAACCACCCATTTCGCGGAAAACATCTAGGCGAATCATCTCGGAGCAACCGTGGACTTCTCGCTTTCCGAGGAAGAACTCTTCAAAAGTGATTCGCGGGATAGAGCGCGTATATCGAGAATCAGGTTCATCACCATGGTTGCCATCGGCATCCATGAGAATAATTTGCCCAAAACAAATCGGGTCTTCGGGATGCGATTCCAGATAGTTGGCCTGGGCAGCAAGCCTACCTGCAGGCATAATATCGTCAGAAGCAAACGAACAAAAATATTTCCCGCGAGCAAGCGAAAGGAGTTCGCTCATGGTTGCCATGAGGCCCTTGTTTTCACGATGGATATAGGTAAAACCAAGTTCCGCCTGCAACCGTTCCAAAATCTCCGGCGAAGAATCTGAGCTGCCGTCGTCAATGACGATGAGTTCAAAAGCGACGCCTTTCTGCTCCATCACAGAGCGTACCGACGCCTCGATATATTTCTCATGGTTGTAACTGGCAAGCAAAACCGACACGAGTGGCGGGAGTTCCCGCTGTTCCGTTTCAACGCCCTGCGCAAAAGCCTTCACATAGACATTCTCTGTCATCTTTTCGGCAAACATGTTCGTTATGGAGTATTCCACTTGAGCCTCCCGACAGAGATGGCAAGAGCGATAGCTGTCACGAAGTTTTCAAGGGCATAGGCAAGCATGGGGCCTTGCATTTCAAACAGACGGAGGCCAACAAACGTGGCAACAGCAAATAGCAAATTCGCACCCACCTCGATGATGAGGAAAAGCGTTGTTTCGCGACGGGCAATCAACACCATACCAAAACACCATCCACCCGAACGGAAGAAATCGCCCAGAAGCTGTATCGGCATATAATCCGCTGCAGGCGCATAGCTCCCCGAAAGGAGGATCGCCACGACAAGACTCCGGCCAAAATAAAGCGCAATACAAAAAACAAGCGTAAAGCCCATCATGCGAGCAAAAACCGGATAAAATTCCTTGCGGAAATTTTCTAGAGTCATTTCGCGACGGATACGCGGCAGAATGAGCACACCAAGAATCGCCGAGAAAATCGATGCGAAAAAGTCAGAAATCTTGTAGACGCCTTGCCAAATACCGGCAGCGTTCCAACCGAGTTCAGAGCCCACAAGTGAGCGTACGAACATGAGAACGAGTGGTGCGACAATCATCGGCACAAGCCCCATGACCGCATAAGACAGCCATGGGCCGCGAATATCCAAAACCGATTGCCTGAACGTCTTGACATTGAACCCGGCACGCGATGCGACACGGGCCGCAAAGAAGCCAGCCACCACAGACTGCGTGGCTATAATGGAGAGTACAGAAAGGCGCCCCGTATAAAGGAAGAATGCCACCCAAAGCATCTGGAACAGCGAGGCGACAATCTGAATAAGGGCCCAGCGCCGGACAAGCCCAAGACCGTTCATCACCGAAGAACAAATGGTGACGATGTTTGTTGCAAGGATTCCCGGGAGCGCAAACAAGATAGCCGCCTGCGCAAGGCGCGGATGCACGCCCGGCAACATTTTTTCAAGCGGAGCCACAAAGCAGAAAATCGCCGCTGCGACGCAAGTGAATACCGTCGCAAAAGTCGTGAGGCGGAAGCCTCCGCGCCAAACGCCGTGCAGGTTTTTGAGATTGTCCTTGTTCTGTGCGGTAAGGCTCACCCAGCCGTTCTGCATGGCAAGGCTAGATGTCGCCTGCCCGACGTTCATCCAGTTCATGAACTGGCCCACGCAGGCAAAGGCCGCAGGCGGCAAAAAAACAGCCAGCAATTTATTGATGACAAAAGCACGGAGCGTGTTGAAGAGGGTCACCGAACCCGAGCCAAAAAACAGCTTCCAGATTTTTGAAGACTGATCCACCGTTAACCGCCTATTTCCCGGATGACTTTTGCCGGGACGCCACCGATGACGACATTCGCCGGAAACTCGCCCGAAACGACGGCACCCGCGGCCACTACAGAATTTTTACCGATAACCGTTCCCTTGAGGATAGTCACGCGGTCGCCAATCCAAACGTTGTCTTCAATTACGACCTTCCCCGTCTTAGGAGTCCCGCCGATGCGTTTTTCAGGATCGATTTCATGGAAATCGCTATCGAGAATGGTCACGGAAGAACCCACGAGAACGTTGTCACCTATTTCTATTCCTTCGCCTTCGGAAACCGCACTGAAGCGGTTGCAAATTTGGCAACCCTTACCGATCGTTATCGAAGATTCTCTATTACGCGGGTTTAAAAACACGTAAGATGTCCAAAAATCCGCATCCTCGATAAAGCCAAAGCTGGTTCCCTCGCCCACGACAATGTCGCCCTTGCCTTCACAGAGTACGGGGGCAATGGAGCGGAACTTACCTTTGGGTTTTGCGGTCGATATACTCTTGTAAAAGCATACGCGCGAGGTACGTACCAGCTTGCGGATAATTCTAGCACACAAACTCATTCAATGCTCCAATAATTTCAGAAACTTCATCATCCGTAAGCACCTGCGACACGGGAATACTGATGATGGTGTCGGCCATCGCCTCCGTAATCGGGAACTTCGCAGAAAGCCCACTCGTGGGCAACAGGAAATTCGCCCCATCGGGTCGAGTCGCATAAGCTTCTTGCAAATGCGGAGGAATCGGATAAAAGACTAGCGTCCCGATGCCACGGGTTTCAAGAAACTTTTGCAGCGCATCGCGAATAGCGCGGTCCGGAGTGCGAATCGTGAATACGTGCCACACGTGCTCATGCGGGTCGGCAGGAATTTCGGGAAGGAGAATCAGCGGGTTCTTCACCTCGCTACAGTAGCGGGCAGCGATTTCGCGACGACGTGCATTCCACGCATCAAGATGCGGGAGTTTCGCAAGCAAGAAGGCCGCCTGAATTTCGTCGAGGCGGGAATTGACTCCGCGATACTTGTTCACGTACTTCTTTTCGGAGCCGTAATTGCCGAGCATCCGCACCACATTGGCTAGTTCCGCGTCGTCGGTTACGACCACACCCGCATCGCCGAGCGCCCCGAGGTTTTTCGTTGGGTAAAAACTGTAAGCAATGGCGGCACTTTTTACAACCTTTCTCTCGTCTCTCGTCTCGGTTGGTGAGCTTGTCGAACCACGTCTCTCGTCTAAAAATGCTCCGTGAGATTGCGCTGCATCTTCGAAAACAAGCAATCCGCATTCGCTGGCAAATTTCCAGATAGCAGGCATATCTGCAAGCCTACCATACAAGTGAACCGCCAAGATTCCACGCGTTTTTTCTGTACACGCATCCGCCAGTTTCGCCGGATCGATATTGAAAGTCTTTTCATCGGGTTCAACAAGCACCGGGACAAGGCCCGCTGCATTCACAGCCAGGACCGTCGCGATATACGTATTCGCCGGCACCAAGATTTCGTCACCAGGATTGAGCCACCCGAGTTCAATGGAAGCACGAAGCATCAGCGTCAGCGCATCGAGACCATTCCCGACACCCACGCCATGGGCAAACCCGCAATAAGAAGCGAATTCCTTCTCGAACTTTTCACAGTAAGAACCGCGAATGTACCATCCCGATTCCACGACTGCCGAGGCTGCCTCTTTCAAGGCATCCATATAGGGAGCGTTCACCTGCTTCAAGTCCAAAAAGGGAATCTTCATCATTCATGCCCCTTCTTGAACTTGAGGTAATCGCCGTAATCGCGCCAGTAGTCGTTTTCGTTGAATTCGTGCGAAGTGAGCACCAAGCAAATAGAACCCGAAGAGAATCCCAGTTCCTCGGCCCAGACTCCAGGCGGAATGTGCAACCCGAAATACGGGCGGTCAAGGCGGTAGACCTTCTCGTTTTCACCATCGGAAACCTTCACATCGAAGGCGCCGCTCGCCGCCACCAACAACTGGTGGCATTCCTTGTGGGCATGGCCGCCACGCGTCACGCCACCGGGAATATCGTACAGGTAAAACACGCGCTTGATATCGAAGGGGACCTCCTTCGAGTTCTGGATAGGCGTCAGACTCCCCGAACGTTCGCTAATCCTCGGGAGTTCAATGAGCGAGCACATGCCAATGTTGGCGTTCTTCAAATCCTGCTCGTTCATTTTTTCACCTCGCGGATAAATTCGTCAAAATCACGGATATAGTCTTCTTCGGAAAAATCCGACGACGAAACGACAAGCGCAAGCGAATTGGTCGAGAAATTGTCAAGAGTCCTAAAGTGCATCGGCGGCAGATAGAGTCCATAATAGGAACGCGAAAGCGAATAGCGTTTTTCTTCGACGCCGTCGTGTACAACCACGTCAAAGCTGCCCGAAAGCGCAACGATAAATTCCTTTTCTGTCTTGAACGCATGGCTCCCGCGCAGGCAACCACCCGGCACGTCGTAAATCCAATAAGTGCGCCGGATTTCAAAGGGAATGTGCTTGCCCGATTCCAAAAAGCTCAAATTGCCCCGTTCGTCAAGGAACTTGGGCAACTGGACAATCTGCGCTTTTTCTTCAAAATTCGGCATAATACGAAAGTAATATACAAATTTCTCAGGATGTGGGGTGTGGTTAGGATTTAGGATCTAGGATTTAGGGGCTAGGGGAATGCGGAGTTTTAGGCGAAAGAAAAGCGGCCAGGATCTAGGGAATGTCATGCCCGCTAGAAGGGGTGGTGAGCAACGATAGTGCGAGCCAGGGGAAGGCTTTCCCCTCAAACCCCATCACTCACAGCTCATGGCTCACTGCTCACGGCTCACAGCTTTCCGTCGGGCAAATTTTTGTATCTTTATCGCATGTTCAGTGTTTTACCGTACGATTCGCACCTAGAAGCGCGTTGGGACCGGTTCGTGATGAGCGAATCGGTGAACGGCACGTTTTTGCAGACCAGACGGTTCCTGAACTACCATCCGCAGGGCCGTTTCAAGGACGCCTCGTTCTTGCTGGAATCGAGCGGCACCATCGTGGCCGCATTCCCCGGCAACTTGACCGATGCAGGCGAATGGATTTCGCATCAGGGTTCCACCTTCGGCGGACCCGTGATTTCCAAGAATTTCTATACCGCAGAACGGATCATGCACATCATTGAATGTGCAGAGGAATACCTGAAGGGCATCTGTAAAAAAATCAAGATGCGCCCGACATCGAGCCTCTTCGCCCTAGATTCGACAGCCCTCCTGGAATACACCCTGGAGCACCGCGGTTACAGGAGACAGACCGAATTGAGCGCCGTATGCACGCTCGATGCGAGTACCGACCCGCTCGAGAACTGCGAAAAAACTTGCCGTTCGGTATTCCGCAAGTCGCTTCCGCACAATCTCGAATACCGCGACATGACCGATGCGGAGATGCCCGAATTCTACAGGCACTTGTGCATCTCGAAGGCAAAGTACAACGTGAAGCCCGTACACACGCTCGAAGAACTGCTAGACTTGCGACACAACCGCATCGCACAAGAAGTCAAGTTCCGTGCCCTTTGGGAAGGCGGAACGTTTGTCGCCGGGATGATGCTATTTGATTTCAAACAAGCTAACGTCCGACATGCGCAATACATCGCCCCGAACGAAGAAATCCGCGAGTTCCACCCGACAACCGCCATGTACGTGAACGTCATGCGCGAAGCCGCTCACGATGGCTTTAAGAAGTTCTCGTGGGGAATCTCGACCGAAAACTGCGGCGAATACCTGAACCTACCCCTGTTCAAGTTCAAGGAATCGCTCGGAGCCAAGGCCTCTCTGAACCTGATTTACAGCATATAGCCAACCATAGCCAGAAACTATAATTAGCAGCGACCATCTTTTTACTATATTTATGCATATGAGTGAATATTTGCATAAATCCAGCATCGGCCCCGTGGAGCCGAAGGACTTCGTCAAGGACTATGGCGAGGCCGGTTTTGTGCTGGAAAACGGAAGCACGCTCCCTGCGCTGACGATCCGTTACGAGACTTACGGCAAGCTGAACGCCACCGCCGACAACGCGGTGTGGATTTGCTCGCCGCTCACCGCCGATGCGCACGCCGCCGGCTGGTACACCGAGAACGACAAGAAACCCGGCTGGTGGGACGAACTCATCGGCCCCGGCAAGGCAATCGACACGGACCGTTTCTTCGTGGTCTGCAGCAACATTCTGGGCGGCTGCAAGGGCACCACAGGCCCCGCGACCATCAATCCGCGCACGGGCAAACCCTACGGCAGCACCTTCCCAATCATCACCATCGGCGACATGGTGCATGCACAGAAGGAACTCGCCGACGGGCTCGGCATCAAGGAATTCTACTGCGTCCTGGGCGGCTCCATGGGCGGTTTCCAGGCCATGAAGTGGGCAATCTACTACCCCGAACAAGTGAAGCGCATCGTAATCATCGCAAGTTCGCCGCGTTTCTCGAGCCAGGCGCTCGGATTCGAAGTCGTGGCCCGCGACGTGATTACGCAAGACCCGGACTTCAACGGCGGCGACTACTACGACAAGGCGCAAAAGCCCGACGTGGGCCTCGCAAACGCCCGCAAGCTCGCGCACATCACCTACCTTTCGGCCATCGGCATGGAACAAAAGTTCAAACGCGCACAGGCGCAAGAGAACAAGAGCCACGCCGTCACGTACTCGACCCCGTTCGACCTGAACCTGCCCATCGAAAGCTACCTGCGCTACCAGGGCAAAAAGTTCGTGGACCGTTTTGACGCAAACAGTTATTTGCATATCGCGCACGCGACCGACGCATTCGACTTGGAAACGGAATACGGCAGCATCGAAAACGCCTTCAAGGATATCGGCGCCGAAGTGCTGAACGTGAACCTCTCCACCGACTGGCTGTTCCCGCCGCACGAAAGCCGCCGCATCACGAGTGCACTCTTGAACGTGGGCAAGTCAGTCACGAGCCTTGAACTCGACACGCAGTTCGGGCACGATGGATTCCTCATCGAAGTGGGTGAACTCGGAAAGGCCGTGGGCCGTTTCCTCGATTCGAAGATTATCCCGCAACAAGGCACGCAGGCAGTGCCCGTATTCCATGAGGAGAGCGACTTCAAGCTGCTCGGCAAACTCGTGAAAGAAGGCAGCCACGTACTTGACCTTGGTTGCGGCAGCGGCGACTTGCTCGACTTCCTCGCCAAGAAGAAGAAGGTCACCGGTTTCGGCATCGAGAAGAACATCACCGGCATTTTGGACTGTCTCGAAAAAGATGTACAGGTCATCCAGCGCGACTTGGACGACCGCGGCATCTCGGACTTGAAGGACGGCAGCTTTGACTACGCGATTATCAACCGCACCATCCAGGAAATCCGCGACCCAGTGGCGCTCCTGAACGAACTGTTGCGCGTCGCGAAGAAGGCAATCGTCACGTTCCCGAATTTCGGACACTGGACTACCCGCGGAAGCCTCATGCTCCACGGTCGCATGCCCAAGTCCAAGGAACTGCCCTACGAGTGGTACGACACTCCGAACATCCGCCTCTTGACGGTAAAGGACTTCTACACGCTCTGCAAAAAGGAAGGGTTCCGCATCGAGAACATCAACTTCCAGAGCGAGCACACGCTGAGCAAGTTCCTCACCGCCATCGGCATCCCGAACTTCGGCGCCGAACACGTCATCGCGACTATCAGCAAGAAGTAGAAAGCTTCTCCTGCTCGCGTTTTTCGGACTAGTCCTTTAGGCATCGGATATAGTGATAACCCACAGGCATTTGGCCAACTAAATAATTGTAGTGCGTACTGTTATAAAAACCTATGGCTCCCGGTGATCCTTCATCGTATTTATCAGCAGTCCAGAAAAAACAAATCTCTCCCATCTTTGAAAACTCCATTTCACCACGTCCAAGATACCCTGCATGACCACTTCCCCCTGGCATAACATTAAATCCAAAGGTATCTTCGCCATTGTAGTCCACGCCTTCTTTTAATTTCCAACCACTCTTGGATTTTAAATACCTACCCGCATCATCATCCGGCTTCAACTCATTAACCGTATGAATCAATTGGAGCCACTCATCACCCGTAGGCAAATGCCATCCTTTGGGACAAACACTACGAAAAACTCCGCTTATATTACAATTCTGGACACTAGGATTAACCCCCGCCACTCCCCCACAACCTTCGCCTGCATTACTAAAAACGGCAGCACTGTCCATAGCGGCACTCCACAAATACATACGCCCATAAGATTCACAATTTCTGGACTCGTTATCGTAGCAGAAACTAGATGAATCCAATTGTGCCGTCTGGACCTTATACGCATAATTCAAGTTCTCCGCCATCCAGATTTGCGCATTTTCACCTTCACCAATCTCCACGGTCTTGTAAGTTTGACCATCGCGAAGATCTTTCAAGATTCCTGTACTGGAATTGTATTCGCTTTTATCTTCCCCTTTGTTGGACTCAGAATCCTCTTTCGATTTTGAGGCGGACGATTTCTTAACGATACTGGAAGAAGAAACCGGCTCTTCTGAATCGAGAGAACCGGGAAGCGGAACTTCAAAAACAGACCCTGTGTCGCTACAGGCCATAAATAAAAATGCAGAAACTCCCAAAGACAACAAATTTTTCATTATGTTCATCCTTCTTATGACATTCCTAAATATATAGTTCAAAACAACGAAAATCAAGCGCCTTTACCAGAATCTACAATCAAAGTTGAATTATTCCTCTAATGAACAAATGGAGCGCTCTTTTTTATTATAATTGGGGCATGTCCATTATTTCTATGACCGGATTCGGCAAGAGCGAATCCACCCTGAACGGAACCACCTGCGTTATCGAAGTGCGCAGCGTGAACAGCCGCTTCCTCGAAATTTCTGCAAAAATCCCGAAAAACTTCGCCTACCTCGAGAACGACTTCAAGGCGCAAATCAAAGAAAAACTTGCCCGTGGCTCGGTAAACCTCTCTATCACGCTCGGCGAAGGCAATATCGGGAACATTCCCGTGTGCTACAACGAGACGGCAGTGAGCAAGTTCGTGGAAATCACCAAGGCCATGCAGGCCAAGTACGGTATCGCAGGCGAAATCAAACTCGAGCATATCCTCGCGATTCCCGAAGTATTGCAGTTTACCGATGCAGGCGCTGACAACGAAGCCTGGGAAAAGCACCTGAAGGCAGAACTTGACAAGGCACTCGACGGCGTGATTGCCATGCGCGAAAAAGAAGGCGCGAACCTCGCCGCCGACCTCACAAAGCGCGTCGCCCACCTGGAAGACGTTCTCGCGAAGGTCGAAGTATTGGACCCGCAGCGAATCGAGACATGGAAAGTCAAGTTCAAGGAACGCGTGGACGCCCTGATGAAGGACAGCGAAATCGACGACGTACGCCTATTGCAAGAAGCCTGCATCATGGCTGACAAGCTCGACATCCACGAAGAAATCACGCGGTTCCACAGCCATAACAAGCTGTTCCTGGACGCTCTCAAGAAGGGCGGTGCGCAGGGCAAGAACCTCGGATTTATCCTTCAGGAAATGGGACGCGAAGCGAATACGCTTGGGACCAAGTGCCAGAGCGCCGACATTGCAGCGCTTGCCATCGAACTCAAGAACGAGATCGAGTGCATCCGCGAGCAGTCGCTGAATATTGCGTAGTTATTTCCGTCCTTTCTTTTTGTCCTTCATCTGGACACGGCGAGAACCCGCACGGAGTTTTTCCCACGGGGCAAACGACGTAATCGGGAAGAAGAAAACGAAGAACCACACAACCAAGGCCAAGTAACGCAGCGAGGCAAACAGCCACGACGTTCCGGCCATACCCTCCGCCCTTGACTGAACAAGAGCCACGACAAGCAACAGAGCACCGACAAACACCGGCACAAGCATCTGCCTTGCAGCCTTTACCAAAGCGCCCGCCTGCGGAACTCCAGCACCAAGGTGTTTCCCGACCACAAGCGCAAACGCCATGGAATTGGCAAACGCGAATATAGAGAACGCCGCCCACCAAAATTCGATCGGATTTTCACTCAAACCCCAAGGGCCAAGGCATAACAGACCTTTAAGGAACAGGCAGCACAAGACAAACGGAAAAAGGGCACAGGCAACGGAATTCTTGACAAACAAGAACAGCACCAAAGCAACCAGTGCGAGAATCCCGAACATCGGGAGCACTACACCTTCGCCGCCGTCCAGCACGAATAACGCAGCAAAACAGACTGCGGTCGAAACAATCGAAGCAATCCCCGCACGAACACCGCCAAAGACAAACAGCATCACGAAGCAAGCAATGGCCGCAACGGAAATATACTGAGCAGAAGCAAAAAATGCCGACAGCGATTCAATTTCGGCAAACCACATGCCGAACGCCTCGGAAACAAAAAGCGGAAACGACACTATTTCCTGCCAACCCGTCGCCACAAAGGAAACCGTCGCGACAACCATCACCACCAAAGCAATCAGCCTAAAACGAAGCATCAGCTCCAAAAATTTCTGTACCTTGCCCGGTTTTTCACGCAAATCCATATCTTACCTCGAAATCAATAGTTTCTGTTTCTTTTTCCAAGTTTTCTTCTTGAAATCTTCCGTAGCTTCGACATCGCTCTTGACAACATAATGGTAGAGACCATTAGCGAGCAAATTGCCATGATTATCTCGACCATCCCAAGTCGTCAACCCAGAAACAGCATTCTTGATAACCTTGACCAGTTTTCCGTTCTGGTTATAGATGAAAATGTTCACCCTTGACGTCCTGTTCATGGCATAGTTCTTGAAGTAGAAGGTCGTCCCCTTCTTACCCATCGGATTCGGCACATTGAACACATCGGCAAGTCCCGACGTCATGTCATCTGTAATATCGACCGTCACCGTCTTCTCGCCGCGATTGCCAATCACATCGTACGCTACCGCCTTGAACACATAGCGCCCCGCCGGATAGAATTCCGAAGAGAAATTCATCTTGACAACCGCACGTTTGGACGTTTGCTCCTGATATGGGTAGGGATGGAACGGCGTTTGCCATTTTTCAATTTCAAAGGAAATACCTTCGTCCGCTTGTTCGCGATAATCCAACGCCGTAGAATCCTCGATAATAACCTGCAAGCACCCAGGAGACTGCAATACCACAATCTGCCCATCGGCAAAGTCTGCAGCACGCCCTTCTTTAACGCAAGGCTGTATATGGATAGTGGGAGGAGTTTCGTCATGGATAGAATCCGCATACGAGGACATACCCGAAATGACGATTCCCTTTTTCCAATGGCGAGCAATGGGCCTTACATCGTTTGAATACGCCCAAGCCTGGAACTCGACAGCCGTGTCACCAAACGCCAGTTTCCGTGGAGTCACAAATTCAACATTGAACCGCCCATTGGCAATCTCAACATCTTCCGAATAAATCAGCGCTCCGTCAAAGGGGACTTCGATCGTATCTGCCGACAAACTGGCCGCCCCCTTTTCATATCCGATATACATTTTCTTATTGTAACGGCCTTCGCGCAGCGACAAGTGAATCATTCCGTTGTCGATACCTTTCACGGAACCGCTTAACGAGACCTTGTCCAATGCCTTCAGCGTATCGATTTCCTCATCAAGAGTGATATTCCCTTCTCCGTAGGGCATCATTAGCACCGGCTCACCAAACAGGACATAATGCCCCGTATTGTAACGATAGTTGGGATAATCCGTCTGGAATTTTTGATTCTTCGCCGAAAGCAGGGCATCGCCAATAGTCGCCTTAGGTTCAAACAGTGCAGTCGCAAGGAACCTCTTCGCAAAAAGTTCGTTCTGCGAGGCAAATGTTTCTCGTGTAGCGCCAACAGCAGCAATTGCGCCCACATCCGGCGTCACCACAAAGGAATGAGTCAACGATACCGTTTTCCCGTTATCAAATCGAGAAGTGGAACACGAGAACGAATTCAGAATCGTGTAAAGTTTCTTGTTGGTCAATCGAGACACATACGATGTCTTAAGCAAGCCCTCGCCCGCCCAATCCGTTACCGAGGCATGGCCAAAATAAGTCGTCATCAAAGCGCCTTGATTCAACGCATCCACCAGATGCTGGGCTGCATCCTTTTTCTGCCCGGCCGCATCTTCTTTATAGTTCAGCAAGTAAATCTTTTTCTGGTTCCAACGGTATTTATTTTTTTCGGACAAGGTATCAATCATTGAACTAACACTTTCGTGAATCCTTGTGTGTTCCGTTTTATCCACATCGGTCCCATTTCTCGCATCGTCCGCCGTCAAAATAAGTGTCGAGCGCCATGAGGAATGATCGTACTTCCTGACCTGCTCATACTCCTTGGCCTTCTTCAAATAATTTCGAAATTCCAAATCGTTCACAACCGTCAAGCGCCCCACGGCAACATCGATGTCGTCCGTTCCATAAATAGCGGCATGGCCGGAATCCAGAACCCCGTAGAAATCCTCTGAAACCACCGCTTCATTTTCAAACGGAGGAATAAAATTTTTGGGGAAACGCGAATAGAATCCTCGATAATCAAAATGACCATACCCGACAAGGAGCACGTACTTGAGGTTCGGGCAAACGCCCTTGGCATAGGCGATATAGTTGCGGATAGCGACCGGAGAGAGCGAGCCCCCCTTGTAATAGCGGTATATGTCTTCCACAAGAACAAGCGTCGTCTTGAACGAAGCAATGGCGGAATCACTCGAGCGAAACTCAGCCAGTTCATAGGCCGTATTGCCGAATTCCGTCGGCGAAATAACCAAGTATTCCGTCTTGTTGTTGATTGCAGACAGATTTTTCAATGCACCTTGAATTCGTCCAGGAATTCCCTCGACAGAAATCATGGAGTTTGGACGATACACGCCATCACGATACAGCAAGTACCGGACATCTTCCCCGGCGGCAATACTATCCTTTGCGACACCTTTCTCTATTTTCAACAAACCGAGAGGCTCGTAATCTTTGAACTTCATCAAGCGCAAATTGGCATCGCCACCAACAGGAATCTGGATTACGCCGCTTACAGATCCGGGCAGGATCCATTCAGCCGTATCGGCAGTGGGTTTCCACTCGTATGCCACGGTATAGCCGTCAAAACGATCAAACTGGACATCGTTGGGCAGCATCGTCAACGAATATGTATTTCCATTAGCCTTGAGCCCCACATCATCTAAGCGGAAATTCCCGCCCGGGATTAACGTCCTCGTTGTGAAAGTCCTGCCATTGACATCAAAAGAGAACTTTATCCCCTGCATCCTATCCACATACGAAGTGGTGGACAGCGAGGTGTTTTGAGGCTGGTCATCCGTACGTTCGGCAGAAGACTTGAAAACGGAACGGTACGGGAAATAACTCACGGCTACATAATTTTTGCCACCATCAACAAAGCCAAGCAAGTTCTTTGTCTGGGGGAAACTTTGTTCCAAATAAGAAATCTTTGTCGTATCAAACCGGCCGTGCCAATGCCAGAACCATTCCTTACCCGTTTCTTCGTCCCATTCAAGATCCTTGCCGTAATAGGTGTCGCGCAGCACCGCATCTTTTTCGCCACGGACATAACGCAAGAACTTGACAGAACTGCCACTCCCAGCCGGAGAAGGCAACGAAGAGATTCGCAAACCCGAACCCGATTTCTTGTAGCCAAACGAGAAGTATTGGTAGAAGGAGTAAGGCGAATACGAATGGAAATAATCCATGGAACCATTTTTGTATTCAGGATTTTCGCGATCCATCCGCTTCCAAATAGAGGTTCCGTAGCCAACGAACAAAAGAGAATCCCCCGGCCCGAAATAACCATCAGGAGCAGGAGAATCCTTGGAATGGTCACGAATTTCAATAGGAATTTCAAAAATCTGGTTAGGCGTGAGCAGAGATGTTCCCGGGACCCTCTCGGTAAGCGTATCAGGATTTCCTCCGTAAAGGCAAATCTTATCTATACGGATTGCATCCAGTTCTTCTTGCCGATTCAACGCCATGAGCGCATTACGGATCGTTTTGAATTCGACCGCGTAGAATCCATCCTCCGTGAACGAGGCGACCTCGCGATCGCCCACCATGAACATTGCCAAGAACTCCACGTTATCCAGCTCGCTTTGGGCACTGCGGCGCAAAGCTTTGCGGGACTTGCCCTGATCGACACCAAAACGCGCGGCAGACTTGCGGTTCAGCACGCGGTCAACAGCACGTTTGCCAGGATACACTCCAGAAGGGGCTCCACCGGCAAATTCAACAGTCAGTTCAAAACTCTTGCGGAGGGAAACCGAGTTCCCACGCTTTTCAAGGAGCGGGACAACAATTTCTACAATCCACAAGCCGTCACGCAAATAAGGGTTGCCGACCGTCAGGGGCCGGAATTTGAGCGACGCCTCTTTGCAGTACGGAGCACCGAGCGGGAGCAATTTCACCTTCCCTAAACGGACACTGGGCTTCGCATTCGACGGAAGCGCAACGCGGTAAACGCGGTATACTCCTCCATCCTCTTCAGAAACCACCGCATTTTCTGGGAAAAACCGAGCCCCATCGCCATTTTCGCAACGATGCACGCTGGATTCGTAAACGTCATCATCCACGACAAAACGGGAACGGGAATCCTCGACAACAGTTGACGCCAGACCGCAGACGACAAGGAACAGAACAAAAAAGGCAGATTTTTTGAACATACAAATCACGGATTATAAGATAGAAAATGAGCCCTTTCAAAAAAAGGCTTTCGACGTCCAAAAAGCGCCTTGAATTCCCATTTATGGCGTTGTTATCACCAATTCGGCAAATCCGTTTCCGTTTGCCCGGAACACAACAAGTTCACCGCCGACAGTTTTCGCCTTAAACACCGTAAAAAATCCAGGAGACTTCCCGGCAGCAAGGATTGCCTCCAATTCGTCGTCTTTTATAAAGGACTTCGAGTACCATTCGGGCATGTACCAGTGCCACGGTTGCCAGTTAAAGATCCCGTGAGTCGACTGCACAAAAGCCCGCAGCATCAGCGAATACTCATACTTCAAGAAATCCATGTATTCGCGGACCAGGGCCTTTTTTTCCACAATCGTCTTTGTCGAAAAATTGGCATCGAACTTGAGCGGTTCCTTGTCTGGATTGACATAGGCAAAACGGATTCGCTGTTCGGTCGCCATCACCCTCAAATTTTCCTTATCCCGGTGGACGAACTCGTTTGGAGAAACTTGTCTGTAATCACGGAAGACGACGTTAGGGTCCATCACCTCATTCAACTTGAGCGGTTCGGGCTTTGCATCCAGTGCCGAAAGTTCACAGAACACGAGCAATTCACCTGCTCCCTGCGCGACAAGGGCCGCAAAGAGCGGCATTTTCCTTTCGCTCAAGATCCAGACCATCTCGGGCTTCGCCCCCAAAGACGAAATCGCGTTGGCCACGGACGGGTCCTTGATTCCCTTGGGGTCCCATTCCATCCAATTGCCACCTTCACCCAACGAATCCAGCACAAAGAACAAGCGTTCCCCTGAAAAAGGTTTCGGGGAACTGAACTTGGCCAAAACAGGGACAGGCTTTGCCGATGCGGCAAAACAGGCACTCGCAAGCAGGAGCAGGGAAAGGGCAAAAAAGCGAAATTTCATCGGTTTCAAACGGCCTTCCGGCAGGATTAGTAGATAGGTTCGTAAAGAGAA
Organism: uncultured Fibrobacter sp.; assembly: GCF_947305105.1. Classification (NCBI taxonomy): domain Bacteria; kingdom Pseudomonadati; phylum Fibrobacterota; class Fibrobacteria; order Fibrobacterales; family Fibrobacteraceae; genus Fibrobacter; species uncultured Fibrobacter sp. Next base: position 53,780 of record NZ_CAMZCS010000016.1, read on the forward strand.
TCGTCAAGGCGGGAATACGTCAGATGGTATTCCTTGTCGAGCCAGTAAAGCGCCAGCTTCTTGCTCGACCAGCTTTTCTTTACCGCAATGGATTCTATACCCTTCGTAATCAGCGGGAGCGTCTGAGGCAAGTTAAGTTTCCAGGCGGAATCATCCCATTCAAAAATCATAATGGGCACCTTGGGGCTCGAGGCAAGGCCAACGCTGCCACGGTCGTTCTTCACTTCCATCGGGCCGAGTTTCAGGCTAGAAAGCTTGTTGACCATGCCACTCTTCGAAAGCAACAGGTAGACCATCTTGTCGTCCGGGCTGATAAACAAGTGCTCACGTTCATAGAGGCGATAAAGGAGAATGGCGTAGACCTCGTAAAACTGGCATGTATCGAGATTTTCCGAAGTATAAGTCCGGGCATGCTGTTCCAACGAATCAATCCAGTATTCCGAGGTATCGGTCATCAAGGCGAGCAACGAGTCGGCCTCGACATTCATGCGAATCGAGTTCTGGAATTTTACGAACATCTGTTCTAGCAAGGCCTTCTTGTCCTGCTCGCGTTCCTGGTATTTCGCATCCTTGACCAACGCGGACTCCTGGGGTTGGGACGAGGGAGCCGCACCGCCGGCAGAACCCGCACACGAAACCATAACCGAAAGAATCGCCACGGAAAAGGCACAAAGAATTGTATTTTTTAAAGTATGCATCGCGATACCTATCTTAAAATGACGCTGGACGAACTGCTCGGGGCATGTACGCTCAAGGGGTTCCAGGGCAGCGGCCCGGGGGGCCAGCACAGGAACAAGACCAACACGGGCGTCATGCTCACCTTGCGGCAATACAATTTAGAAATCAAATCGTGCGAAGGCAGGAGCGCAAAAGAAAATAAGACACATGCTCTGCGCAAAATGCAGATGGCACTCGCCCTCAAGGTCCGAGAGACGCCTCCCGCTGTGGAGATTCCCTTCCCCGGCAGTAACGGCCACATCCAGCCGTCAAACGCATTGTTTCCGCTGTTCATAGCCCACGTTTTCGACAGAATGGCCCAAAAGAACGGCGACACGAAAGAGGCGGCACAGGCATTCGGCCTCACTCCGAGCGCCCTCGTAAAAATTATCCGGCAAGACAAGGCCTGCGCAGAAAAGCTCCAAAATAGCCGCCAAGCACAGGGAAAAGGCCGTTTACACCTATAAAGGAAAATTTTTTTCAAAAAATTAGGACAAAAATCCTCCTTAAAACGTCTATAGACATCGGACCATTCCATAAGGAGGTAATATGAGTCCAAAAAAGAACCAGAAAAACACCTCCAGAGCCACACTCGTGGCCCTGGCATCGGCAACCCTCATCGCCCTGGGCCCCATCAGCGGGTGCAGCGACGAATCCAGCAGTTCAAATGCAAAATCGGTCGAACTTTCGAAGGTATCGGTCGAGCTTGCCTACACCGCCGCACCGCGCCTCGACAGCATCGTGCTCGACTGCGTCGGCTCAGACTCCCTGCACATCGTCCACGACAACAAGGACAGCAGTTTCGAGCTTGACCTGTTCCCACATGACCGCTGGGTCCTTTCTGCAAAGCTCTACGCAAACGGAGGGCTTATGCAAGAGGGCGAAATCGTGACAAAAATCGAGGCCGGCAGCAGCGTAGATGTAACCATCCCCCTGCACGCCATCGTAGGGTTCGTGTACGTGGAAATCCCCCTCGGGTTCGGCAACCCGGCCGGAGTCAGTAGCGGTACACTCTCGCTCACGACCGACGACACGAGCTACAGCTACAAAATGACAATGGACGGAGTCAACGCCGTCTTTGCAAGTGGTATGCTCCCCCTCGGCGAGACCTACGAGATAAAACTGCTCCTGAAGGATAGCGCCGGCAAGACCATCTACAGCATGCAGGACACGTTCCTGCTCACCGAAGACACTCCCGTTCCCGAGTTCACGGTGAAGTCGATCCGCTCCAAGGTGCAACTCGCCATTTCCACGACAGACGAGGTGAGCAAGGACATCTCGCTCCGATTGCCCGGATACTCCCGTTACCCGGCCGTGGGCGACATCGTCGTGACCGAGGTGTTCACCGCCGTCAACACGAAGGATTCGTCGCAATACGAGTTCATCGAGCTGTACAACGGGAGCCTTGACACCCTGAGCCTGGAGGGTTGCACTATCGGGACCAGTTCCGTAGCAAGCAGTTCCTGCGCCATCGTGCCGGAACGCATCAACCCGGGAGACATCCTGGTACTCGCCGAGCTCAGCGCAAGGGCCCCCGACGAATACAAGAACACCGATAAATGGAAGGGCCTCGCCAACTCCAAGGGAGCCATTGTATTGCAGTGCATGGGTACCGTCCTCGATTCCCTGTACTACGCCGACAAGCCCGATTCCCTGCACCTGGAAGTCATCCCGGCCATGGGGTCGAGCAAGTACGGGCAGAGCTCCCAACTGAACATCCGTAAATGGCAAAAGCGCGACAAAGGCGAATCCTGGTGCCTGAGCGAACCGACCCCAGGGAAGCTGGACTACTGCGAATAGGAGGCCGCCAGATATTACAAACAAACTAACAACCCGATAAACCCGACACAGAAGCCCGATACCGCCACCGGAAGCCCCGGCAAGGCTTTTAAACACCGCCGCACCCCCCATTTTTTTGCAAAAAAAAGGGAAAAACGGCACTAACCCCGCATTTTTTAGCGAAGGGCAGAAATTGACACCCAATTTTTTTTATTTTTGCCCACGCAAAAAAAGCAAAATTATTACAGGATAAAAATATGGCTTATTTGAATAAAGTTATGCTCATCGGCAACATTGGCAAGGACCCGGAAATTCGAGCCAATCCCGCCGGACGCAAGCGCGTATCGTTCTCCCTCGCAACTTCCCGCCGCTACCGCGACAATAACGGTGAAACCAAGGAACAGACCGACTGGCACAACATCGTCGGTTGGGGCAAGATTGCCGACATCATCGAACAGCTCGGCGTGCGCAAGGGCATGAGCCTCTATGTCGAAGGGACCCTCACCAACCGCAGCTGGACCGACCAGACCACGGGCCAGAAGCGCTACGCTACCGAAGTCAACATGGACACGTTCCAGTTGCTCACCCCGCGTGGCCAGGGCGGCGCCCCGAACGCTGGCGGCTATGGCCAGAGCAACAGCTACAACCAGTCCAACAGCTACAGCCAGTCACCCGCTCCGGCATACGACCCCCAGATGTCCGAAGGTGACGACGACCTCCCGTTCTAAGTCCTATGAATACGCAGGTTGCCGAAATTGCATTGATGTTCGTACTCCCCCTCGGGATTACGTTCGTCACAATACTCATGTCCGCATCCGCCCCGACGCGCAACCAGAAACTTCTGGGAACGCTGCTCTCGCTCCTCCTCGTGGCAATAGACAGCATCTTCTATTTTATGAAGAACACCATTGTCACCTACAACACGGACGGTGGCGTGCTCCTCGCGTTTGCGAGCATGTTTCTTTTCGGCATCCTGTATGTCATTCGCAGCGAAGACAGCGCAGCCAAGGCGGGCAACGCCATTTTTGCCGCATTAATGCTTGCAGGCTTCCTCGGCATTGCCTACTGGGAACGCCCGACATTCATCATCGCCTCCGACAAGTCCGCTTCCGAGATTGCAGAACTTAACGCGAAGTACCAAGACTACATCCAGTCATTCAACAACGGCGAAGCTGCACAAGAAGTGGACCCGTCAGGGACTGTGGCCCGCACAGGAACATACCTCTCGACCGGCCATGCCAGTACAGCGGAAACCTACGAGAACGCGAAGCCCGGCTCGCCCGAAGCTGCCAAGGGCCGCCTGAACAGCTACATCAACGAGACGGACAAAGTTATCGACCGCATGCGCACCATCGCAGCCTCCATCGACGACTTTGAGCTGATTCCGCCGAACATCAGCGAAGCGGACCGCGAAGCGCGCAGCCAGCAGGCTCTCGCCATCAACAACAACGCGACAGCGCTGAACCGCAAGACGCTCGGGCTTTTCCACCCGCACAGTGCAAGCGAAGCCCACTCCGAACTCATCCAGGCAACGGAATGCCTCCGACTCGCCGCCTACTCCCTGTACACCTATTCCCTGCAAGAGAACTCCGAGGAACAGGTCAAGCAGTACCAGCAGGCACGCGACCAGCTGGGCCAGACAAAAGTTTATCTGGGACGTTTCCAGAACAACATCAAGAATTTAATATCAAACTACCAACCTCAACAAGAAGACAATTAAAGGTTAAACTATGATTCGCAACGTAGCCATCATGGGTGCCACCGGCGCCGTGGGCCAAGAAATCCTCTCCATCCTCGAAGAGCGCAACTTCCCGCTGCAGAGCCTCAAGCTCCTCGCCTCCGAACGCAGCGCAGGCAAGGAATTCAAGTTCAAGGGCGAAACGCTCAAGTGCGAAGTCCTGAACAAGGATTCCTTCAAGGGCATCGACCTGGTGCTCAGCTCCGCCGGTGCAGCGATTTCCCAGGAATTCGCCCCCATCGCAGTCGAAAACGGTGCCGTGGTCGTGGACAACACGAGCTTCTTCCGCATGGACCCGGCTGTTCCGCTGGTCGTGCCGGAAGTGAACCCCGAAGACATCAAGCTCTACAAGGCTGAACTCGGTGGCAAGGGCATCATCGCCAACCCGAACTGCACGACCATCATGATGGTCGTTGTGCTCAACCCGATCGAAAAAATCTCCCACATCAAGAAGATTCACATTTCTTCTTACCAGAGCGCTAGCGGTGCAGGTGCCATCGCCATGGAAGAGCTCAAGCAGCAGTACAAGGATATCCTTGAGACTGGTTCTACTACGCACATCAACAAGTTCCCCTTCCAGCTTGCGTACAACGTGATTCCGCAAATCGACAAGATGACGGAAAACGACTACACCAAGGAAGAAATGAAGATGTTCAACGAAACGCGCAAGATTATGCACTCCGACGTTCGTACGAGCGCCACCTGCGTGCGCGTGAGCTCTCTCCGTTCTCACTCCGAATCCGTGTGGTTCGAAACGGAACGTCCGGTGTCTGTGGAAGAAATCCGCAACGCCCTCAAGAACGCTCCGGGCGTGACGCTCAAGGACGATCCGCAGAACTATGTTTACCCGATGCCGCTCGAAAGCGCCGGCAAGGACAACATCTTCGTGGGCCGTATCCGCAAGGACCTCGCCGACGAGAACAGCAACACGCTGTGGCTCACCGGTGACCAGATTCGCAAGGGCGCCGCTCTCAACGCCGTGCAGATTGGTGAAATTCTCGCAAAGGGCGTATAATCCGAGAGTCATCCTGATTCATACGCACATTTAAAAAACCGTCCCGCCAAAAGGACGGTTTTTTCATAATTGAAAAGATCCATGTGTAAATCTATATTTGAGTGTATGAATTACAAGAAAATCCTTCCCTTTTTGATTTCTTCCGCATTCCTGTTCGCAGCATGCGGTGACGACAGTTCTTCCACTTCTGCAAATACTTCTACCGAAGAATCTTCCGAATCCCAAGACAGTTCATCCTCCAAGGACGATGCAGATTCTTCGTCTTCGAAAAAAGACACCGCCAAATCATCATCGTCAAAAAAGGTCGATGCAAAGTCCTCCTCGTCCAAGAAAACCTCAGACAAGTCATCTTCCAGCCAAGACAAGGCATCAACATCTTCGTCCGACAAGCCTTCCGAGGGAAAACGCGCAGCGAAACTGGAAGACCTCGAAAAGAACATGGAACTCAAACTGTTCGACCAGACCGTCTACCTTTCCACCGGCAGCAAGCAAGGGGTTATAGCCCTCCGTATTCCGAACGAATTGTGGGCGGTTACCTATACGAATTTTGCCAATGGCGTGGTTAGTTTTGAAAAGGATAATACGGGTTTGCAGTATAGCGAAACCGATGCAGCCAACAAGATTGCGGAAAAAGTAGACAAGGGCTTCAAGATTTCGTTCGTGGTCGATAAAGACGGTAAAGTCCTGTACTCCGTCGACGATTCGGAAGACTACAGCGAAGCGGTAAAGGCCAGCGTTGCTGTCCAGAAGGGCAAGATATCCAAGGCCGAAAATATTCAGGATAAGATCTATGAATGTGCCGATGGCGATTCTACGAGAATCATCAAGTTTTTCGACAACTCGTATATCTGTGAAACTTCGGTCGACGATAGTGTGGTGAACTGGCATGCTGGCCGTTACGATATCCAGCGCAGCACCCTGTTGATGCGCCCGTTACATCATTACGCAGGTTGGTTGCGTACGATGTTCAATTATTCCGTGGGTACCGACAATACAATCACGACGTTCAAGGGCGAGATCATGAACTGTACGGTTAGGGATATCGAGTACGATTACGAAAAGGCCGAGGATTTTGTCGGCGAATGGGTGGCGACCAACGATGGCGTGGAATGGACGTTCTCCCTGAATGCCGACGGGACCTCCAAACTGGAAGCCTTCGAAGACGGAGAGAAAGTCGAATACAAGTCGGGGACTTGGGAAATTTACGGCTACTACATGTTGATTAATAACAAGATGTACATGCATCCGGGCAGTACACCGAGCATTTACGGACAGTTGCAGACAGGACCAATTGACCGTAAAACCGGCAAGATCAGCGGTTTCTCGTACATCCATTCCGACCCGGATACGCCGCACATTCCTACCTCGTTCGAGCCGTCAAAATAACAGAAACGACACGAAAATAAAGGCCCGCTAAGCGGGCCTCTTTCGTTTTTTCCTGTTGGACAAAACCATTTTAAAGCTTAATATCGCTCAGGCGGGTGCGTTCCACCTGGTCAAACTCGTCCTGGATTTCCTTGCTCGGAGTTTTGGTGCAAAGGCTCACGATGACGATGGTCGCGAAGGAGAGAACGAAGCCGGGCACGAGTTCGTAAATCTGGAAAATCTCGGCGGAGAATCCGGAGAGGTAGAACTTCCACACGAACGTCGTGATGCCGCCGACGAGCATGCCCGCAATGGCGCCCGGAAGCGTGGTACGCTTCCAGAACAGGGCAAGGAGCATGATCGGGCCGAAGGTCGCACCGAAGCCACCCCAGGCAAAGCTCACAAGGCTCATCACCACGTCGAGGAAGCTCTTGCCCTGTTTAGCGCCTTCGGCGCCGGGCGCCCCCTGCATGGCGACAATCACGGCAATGACGGTAATGAGCACAACCACGCCGCGGCTCACCCACATGACTTCCTTGTTGCTCGCTTTCTTGCGGAACAAATGCTTGTAAAGGTCGTTACTGAATGCAGAAGCAGAAACCAGCAGTTGCGAGTCGGCGGTACTCATGATAGCGGCGAGGATGGCAGCCATGAGGATAGCGGCAACCGCCGGATGACAGAGCGTCTGGCACAGAATCATGAAGATGCGTTCCGGGTCGGTAACAGTAATGCCGTGCGCTTCCACGTAGTAGCGGCCGAGCAACGCAATCATCACGACAGCACCGAGGCAAATCGTCACCCAGGTCATGGCGATGCGGCGGGAATCCTTGATTTCTTCGGCATTCTTGATGCTCATGAAGCGCACCAGGATGTGCGGCATGCCGAAGTAGCCGAGGCCCCACGCGAGGCTAGAAATCAACGCAATCAGGCCGATGGACTTGCCGGTAGTGGCGTTGGTGAACAGGCTCATCAGGTAGGGGTTTTGCGCGTTCACGGCATCCATCGTCGCGGCAAAGCCACCCGAACCGCTCATGATAATCGAAGGAATCGCAATGACAGCGATGAGCATCATGGTCGCCTGGATAAAGTCCGTCCAGCACACGGCGAAGAAGCCGCCCATGAAGGTGTAGCTCACCACGACAACTGCACCGATGATAAGGCCCGTGGTGTAGTTCATGCCGAAGATGGTACCGAACAGCTTCGCGCTAGCCACAAAGCCCGAAACCGTGTAGAACAGGAAGAAAGCGAGAATGAAAATCGAGGCGATGACGCGGATGATTCCCTTGTTGTCACGGAAGCGGTTCGAGAAGAAATCCGGGAGCGTAATGGAATCGCCGCAGAAATGGCTGTACTTGCGGAGCCTGCGGCCCACGATTTTCCAATTGAGGTACGTACCGATTACAAGGCCAATGCCTATCCATGCTTCGGAAAAACCGCTCACGAACACGGCGCCCGGGAGGCCCATCAAAAGCCAGCCGCTCATGTCGGAGGCCTGCGCGGACATCGCGACCACCCACTTGTTCATACCGCGGTTGCCGAGGTAGTAAGCGTTCAGGCTGTTCGCCTTTTTAGAGAAGTAAAAACCGATGCCGAGCATCATCAGCAGGTAAAGGATAAAGACGGTCAATACCATTTGATATTCTCCCTGAAATGTGATATATTCTAAAATAAGATATTTTACGTCACGATTCCCCACGAGAGCGTTATTTTTTCTAAATAAATGAGCCAAGATTGGAACATGCAAGAGATATCCTTCAAAATTATCGCAAAAATCAAAAGCGATTTCGACACCAAGTTCGGGGTACCTAGGCAAAGCGGCCTTGTCCCGGGCCTCAAGTCGTGCATCCGCTTTGAACCGGAATTCCGGAACGCCGACGCCCTGCGTGGGCTAGAAGGATTCAGCCACCTGTGGATTGCATGGATATTCTCCGAAAACATCCGCGAGACCTGGAGCCCGACAGTGCGGCCGCCCAGACTCGGGGGCAACAAGCGCCTCGGCGTTTTCGCGACCCGTTCCAGTTTCCGCCCGAATCCGCTCGCGCTTTCGTGCGTGAAAATCGAAGAAATCCACCTTGACGGGGATGAAGGCCCCGAAATTGTCGTGAGCGGAGCCGACCTCATGGACGGCACGCCCATCGTCGACATCAAGCCCTACATTCCCTACACCGACGCCCGCCCCGAAGCCATCGGCGGTTTTACAGACTCCGTGTTCAAGAACAGGCTGCACGTCAACGCCCCTGCCGAAATTTTGAACAAGCTAGAATTTGAGAAAAGGGACGCTCTCGTCGCCGTACTGGAGCAGGACCCGCGCCCCGCCTACCAAGACGACCCCGAACGCATCTACGGGTTCAGCTTCGCCGGCAAGGAAATCAAGTTCAAGGTTAACGGAAACAACCTTGAACTCATCAGCATAGACTAGCCCCGCGACGAAAAAAAACATTCCCAGAAAAGGCTCCCCCATCATTATCTGAAATAAATAGAGCCTTAACAGCCCTACATATTTTTAAAGCAAAGCGAGATATTCTTCAAGTCATCGAGAAGAGTAACTGTTGTCGTGAGAATAGAAGCGTCGGCCGGAGCCCTCCCCCGCAACGAAAAAAAAACATACAAAAGGAAAAGGTTCCCCCGCCAAAAAGCGAGGGAGCCTTTGCTTGCTTTACACAAAAATGTTTTGGCGTGCTAGCGGGCGATATCGATGCGCGCCGTAGAACGGGCAGAACCGGCCTGCACAGAAACCAGGTAGTTGCCCACCGGAAGCTTGGAAGCATCAAGGTTCACCGTATTCTCGCCGGCAGAGAACATCGCATCCATGCTCATCACCTGCTTGCCGAGAACCGAGTACACGCTCACGTTGACGCGGGAAGCACGGTCAAGGTTCACGGGAACGACAATCTCGTTCTGCGAGACAACCATCTTCCCGATGGTAACGCCCTTGGCCTGCACAGCCCTAATAGCTTCGGAGCCTTCAGACGACGATGTCGCATCGGCGCTGCTTTCAGGAGACTTTACCGAGGAACTGGAGCCATCCGCCGGACCCGCAGAACTGGAGCTATTCTCTGCGCCAGAAGATGCCGGAGCATCGCCGCTAGAGGAGGTCGGAGTTTCAGCGCTGGAAGACTCCGGTGTCGAAGTAGCGACCGGGTTAAGTTTGTCGCCCAGGACTTCCATCACCTTTTCCGCATAACGCTTGCCAAAGTCGCGGTAGCCCTGCGAAGAGAAATGGATGCGCATCATGTCCAGATCGTTGAGCCCTTCGGCAGACACGAGATAGAAATTCTTGGACTGGGACGGCAGTTTCCTGATGTTGTTGTTCGTGCCCTTGGAGCTGCCTTGATACGGGACTTCGCCCGCAAAGAACGGGATGTTCTCGTCGAGCCCGATATCCTTGACCAGGCGGTCATAAACCTTCTTGACCTTGCCCGGCCAATCGCTGTCGCCCTCGTCCGTTTCACCCTGGTGGAAAATGATTCCCTTGATGACGCCGTCTTCCTTGGCTTTCTTTGCCATATCAACCAGACGCTTGTACGGGTCACCACCATAGTCCTTGACAATATCCTTGAACCAGCCAGCCTGGTCATTCAAATAGCCCTGATCCATCGGGGAATCGAACGCCACAATGCTGCAACCCGCAATGGCCACGACAACGACACCGACTCTGATTTGCGGGTCAAGCTTTTCGACCAAGGTGCGTCCGAAGTAATCGGTGGGGCCAAGACCGCCATGCTTGTTGGCCAGCGGCGGAATCGCCTCGTTCCAAGTTCCCAGTTTTCTTCCGTTGAAGTTGTCGATTGTCGAGAGCATCTGGAAACGGGGATTGACCGTCTTGTCCTGGCTTTCGATAGTGCCCTGGCCTTCCATGTTGGACTGGCCAAACGCGAGATAGATGTGGAAATTAGGATCCGGGTCGGCATATACGGAAGCTGCCGCCATAAGCGCAAACCCGAACAGGGGGCCCAGCAGGTTCACTTTTTTCATTTTTTCCTCCTCAAAATGAGCATTATCTTCACAACGAAGACTTCATTCCGGCACCTAACTCCATTTCGACAATTAATATACCCCGAAAACGCCCAAATCTGAAGAAACGAGGCTTTTTTCCATTGTAAAGGATTGCAACACGACACAAAAAACCCGTCTCCGGATACGGAAACGGGTCCAATTTCAGCGAATAAGGATTAGCGTTTTTCTACGGAAATGACCTTGACTGCGGAACCTTGCCTGAGCAAGTAGCTTCCGGAACGCTGGAACTTGGCTGAGACAATCTCCTTGAGCGAAGCGCCAGAAGCCAGTTCGACCGTGCCGAGGAACTTGCCCTGCATGTCGAACACCTGGGCCTTGCCCGCCATGACAAAGGACTTCGCCATTGCCGGGAGCGCATTCGGTGCAGAACTGCTGGAACTGTTCGAAACAACCGCATCGGAGCTGCTACTTGCAGCGGAACTCGGCTGGTCACCCAAGCTGCTGGAACTCGAATGATGGTGATGTCCGCCCGAGCTGGAAGCCGAATGATGATGTCCACCCGAACTGCTGGAACTGGCTACAGATTCCGTTCCGCCAGAGCTGCTGGATGCCGGGCTGTCGCTCGAAGCCGGGGTTTCCGAACCGGCAACAGGCTTAATCTTGTCGCCCAGGACCTCGATCATCTTTTCAGCATAGCGCTTACCGAAGTCGCGGTATTCCGACGAGGTGAAATGTACATTCTGGCCGTCACCCAAGGCCTGGTTGAATCCTTCGGAAGACACCACATAGAAGTTCTTGGATTGCTGCGGGAGCTTCGCAATATTGTTGTTGGCTCCGCTGCTCACGCCGCTACGCAGGACCTCACCCGCGAGGAATGGGATGTCGCTACCGAGACCCAGGTCCTTGATGATGTTGTCGTAGACCTTCTTGACCGCAGAAGGCCAATTGCCGTCACCGGCGTCCGTTTCGCCCTGGTGGAAGATAATGCCCTTGATAACGCCGTCTTCTTGAGCCTTCTTGGCCATTTCAATCAAGCGTCCATAGGGGTTTCCGCCATAGGTGTTAATGCGCTGGATCATCCAACTCTGGCCCTGCTGCGAACTGACATAACTTTTATAGTTATCCTTGTCGAACAGCTTGATGCTGCAGCCGGCAACCGCGACAGAGATGATACCCACCTTGATCTTGGAATCGGCCTTTTCGACCATAGTGCGACCGAAGTAGTCGGCCGGACCTAGTTTCGCCCCCTGACAGTGTGCCAGCGGCGGCGTTGCCTTGATCCATTTCCCCTTGGATGCGCCCTGGTTGCACGATCCAGCGTCAGCCGACCAAAGCAGCTGGAAGCGTTCGTCAACGTTCTTATCTTCGTTGCCGATATCGCCCTGGCCTTCCATGTTGGACTGGCCGAAAGCGAGATAGATGTGGAAATTAGGGTCGGGGGCTGCAAATGTAGATGCTGTCATAAGGGCCACTCCGATTAATGATCCCATGATATTGATTTTTTTCATTTTTTCTCCAACAAGCGCACACCACCCCAACACGGAGCTGTTCAAGCATGCGCCTCCAACAGTATGAAATATACCCTAAAAAAAGGAAATCAAACCGAAATTCGTCATTTTTCCCATTGCAATTACGCAATAATATGCTGTTTTGCCTACCTTTTTTGCAGTTTTTTAACATAATCCAGGCCGTTATATTATTTATATTCCCTAAAAACGAGGATTTTCATGAAGAACATCATTTTAACAGCATCCGTTTTCTCCCTGGCTTTGGCCTTTTGTGGTTGTTCCAGCGACGAAGAAGAAGAATCCCTTTCCGACAAGTGCCGAAAGGGCGACGACTCCGCCTGCCTGGTAGGGACATGGAACATGTTAGCCATCCAGGACGCCGCCACCGACTACAACGTCATCGCCGATTTCACGACCGGGCCGGGTAGACTCGTCATCAATGAAGACGGAACCTTCACGTACACCTACGCCACCGCTGTAAGTTCCCTCATGTCATCCAGTTGCGGAGGATTGAACGATAGCGGCAAATGGACTTACGACAAGGCAACCAAGACCATCACCATCAAATTCACGGTGGGCGAGCAGTGCAACCCCAACCCGACAATTTCGTCGATAGTCAAGGTCAACGAAACCGACATGACTCTCAATGGTAAAGTTTTCCAGATAAACGAAGACTTCTTCGGTGCCACACAGCCTGTAGAATACTACAAGCGCGTAGCCATCCAATAAAAAAATCCGGTTTTATCCGGATTAAAAATCAAAAGAACCTTAAGCAAATAAGCGACGTACGACCTGCAGGAGCACCCTCAGGCCGTATGTAATTACGTTCAAATGTGATTTTTCATCGCCGTAATGCGTCGGGATGGGGAGTTCTGCCATCGGGAACCCGGAAGAATCGGCCTTGGAAATGATTTCCAGGTCGATATCAAAGCTACTGCTGAGTTTTTCCAGGTCAAGCGTTTTGAGAAAAGCCGTCGAGTACACCAAGAAACCGCTGTGCCTATCGGTCAGTTGCTGACGGAATGCAAGATTTTCAATGGCGGTGAGAATGGCTCCCCCGATGCGCTTGTGCAAGGGCATCCCCCCCTCTTCGGCCTCGCCCTCGATCGCCATGCGAGACCCCTGGATTAACGCCAGGTCATGGCATGCCATTGCTGCAAAAAATTCTCCAAGCCGGTCCCCAGGATATTGCCCATCGCCATGGAGACAAGCCACAAATTTGGCACCCGAAGCGATACCCTCGGCAATTCCCTTCTTGACCACGGCGCCGTAACCTTGGTTTTTCTCGAAACGGATATAGCGGAGGATATTCTTTTCGTGAGTCCGTTCCCGAAATTCTTCGAACACTTCCTTGGTCCTGTCGGTTGAGCCATCGTCAATCACGAGCACGCGGGAACGTTTCCAAACCGCCGGACGGATGCTTTCAAGAGTCCCTGCCAAACTTTTTTCTACGTTGTACGCAGGAATGAATATAAAGGAATCAATCGGCGGCATCAGAATAGTGTCCTATAAACCAGTTCAACGATTCCTCGAGGACCACGTCCAACGGGACTTGAGCGCGGAATCCGAGCAGGCGGGAGGATTTTTCAACAGAAGGGAGCCGACGCATGGAATCATCGTAGCCCCGGCCATAATAAGCCTCGCCGTCAACCACCTCCGGTACGGGGAGCGATTCTTCGGGAACACCCTTCAAGTGCGCATAGATCCGGCGCATGCGGGCGGCAAGGTCTGCAATGGAGACTTCGTTGTCGGGATTCCCCACATTGAAAATCTGCGAAAGCGCATTTTCCCTTGCAACAAACAAGGCGAACATGAAATCAATGGCATCGAACACAGAGGTGAACGTTCGCCGGGCTTTGCCCCCATTGACCAACTTCAGCGGTTCGCCTCGCACGAGCGCCGTAGAAAAACTTGCGAGCACCCTCGGGATGCCCTCACCGTCGACGCCGGGCATGAAATCCATGTACGGGCCGACAAAATTGAACGGACGGACAATGGTCCAGTTCAGACCTTCGAGGCCGGCAATAAAACGTTCCGTGAGGAGCTTCGCCGTAGCATAGCTCCAACGGCTGGAGGCGACCGGACCAAAAACGAACCCAGTCGATTCCTCGTCGAGTTCACCGGAATCTTCAAGAGTCCTACCGTACACCTCCGAAGTGGAGAAATGGATTAACCACGCTCCCGACTTGGCACACGCCTCGGCCAAGGCCGCCGGATGGTCGTAATTGCTGCGGATAACCGCTGGAGCCTCGGCCATGTAACGGCTGGGGGTACATATCGCGGCGAGGTTCACCACCACGGGGAACTTCGCGATACGTTCGACAACGCCAGGGTCGGCAAGGTCTGCATTCAGGAATTCACAGCGCTCGTCATGCAGCCGGTGCTGTATCCGGTAAAAGTCGACATCCACTCCGAATACTCGCCACTTGGTACGACACAACACGGCATCCAGCAAATGGCTGCCAATAAAACCACCGCAACCAACTATGGCCACGGTGATAGCAGGATCGTTAAACTGCAGGGGCAAGTCTACTCCGTAACGGTGAACTTACCGGACTTTCCGTTTTTCCTTGTCTTGACGTAGGGGACAACCTGGATGAAGGCTTCCGTGGAGGGTTCCACCAAGCTGGCATCCAATTTGACTTCCTGCTCATAGCAGGTCTTGCCATCGGGATTTTCTTCACCAGCCGAAGTAGACGTCAGTTCGCTACCTTCGGATTCTTCGTTCGCACGATACTTGAAAATGAACTGCGGGCCAGCAAGGCTCGGGTCTGCACCGTACACGACCTTGATGGTTTCACCAATCTTGAACGTTTCGCCGCCCTTCGGGTAGACAACCACCACGCCGTCACTCGTAGTACAATCGTACTCCGCCGTACCACTGTTACTGTTCGAAGAAGGTGTCGGGTTATTGTTAGATGCTGACGTAGAAGATTCATCGTCGGAACATGCCCAGAAGGCAAGAGAAACAGCCAAGATGGCAGTATACATTAATTTCATATTTTACCTCTTTTTTGAAAATTTTATAAATCAAAGTTGACGGATTAACGGAGTTTCTGCAAGTATTTCGTTGGAAATCCTGCGGACCAGTTTATTCCACACATCCTCGCCCGGGACGAAGTCCTGGCTTTCTTCCAAGATATCAATCTTACCGAACGCGACTTCCTTCTTAGTATCCATAGAATAGATGGTATAACCGGCATAGGCCTGGACTCCGTAAAAGTAGACCTTGTTGCCGTTATGGCGCTTGACCGAAACATGCCTATTGAACGTGAGGCCAGAAATCGTAACGACGATTCCCTTCAAGTCCGAGAATTTTTCCGGATTCGGGTTCGACACCATGAAATCCATGTACCCCTTCATCTTTTTCTTGCTGCGGACGAATTTGCCGGAGCGGGACACCTCAGGAAGCATATTGACTTCGAGGCCAGACAAGCTGACCATGTCTTGAGTCATCAGAGGCAGGAACCAGTCATTGAACTTGCCGACATAGTCGGGCAACGCCTTGCTGAAGTCGTTGCCGTTCTGAACCTTGAGGTCCAAAACATAGACAGTCAAACCCGAGGGAGGTGTTTTCCATTCGGGGCTGACCTGCTTATGGAGCCCACCCTGGGCACAGCCGGCAAACAATGTGATTACCATCAAATAAAAAAAGAGTGTTAAAATTTTTTTCATAAGATTCCCTTCAAAAGTTCTTATGGAAAGATAGCTTTTTGTAAATAAAGTACAGCGAGTCCAGTCATTTTGCACCCGTTTCCTACGGCATTTGACCATTTGTGCACTAAATAACAAAAAAAATCCCGAGAATTTTTCTACATTTACCTCCATGAATTCTAACACGCCAGATACTACTCTTGGACTTTCCAACGTAAATCATCTTGAAAGGCTCTACGATGGCTGGTTCCTCGACTACGCGAGCTATGTCATCCTCGACCGCGCCGTTCCGTACTTCGAAGACGGCCTCAAGCCGGTCCAGCGCCGCATTTTGCATTCCCTTTTCGAAAACCACGATGGTCGTTACCAGAAGGTCGCCACTATCGTCGGCCGCACCATGGCCTACCACCCGCACGGCGACGCCTCCATTGGCGATGCGCTCGTCACCCTCGGCCAGAAAGGCCTGCTTATAGACACCCAGGGTAACTGGGGCAACCCGCTCACCGGCGACGACGCTGCCGCCCCCCGTTATATCGAAGGCCGCCTCACCCAGTTCGCGGTCGATGTCGTGTTCAACCCCGAGACCACGGAATGGATCCCGAGCTACGACGGACGTAGCGAAGAACCCGTCACGCTCCCGGTCAAGTTTCCGCTGCTGCTCGCCCAAGGCGTCGACGGCATCGCGGTCGGCCTTTCCACGAGCATCCTCCCCCACAATTTCCGCGAGCTCTGCGAAGCAAGCATCGCCATCCTCAAGGGGAAAAAGTTCACGCTGTACCCGGACTTCTTTACCGGCGGCATCATCGACGTGAGCGACTACAACGACGGCATGCGTGGCGGCAAGGTCCGCGTCCGCGCCAAGATCGAAAAAGTCGACAACAAGACGCTCGCCATCCGTGAAATCCCCTACGGCACCACGACGACAAGCCTCATCGACAGTATCGTGAAGGCCAACGACAAGGGCAAAATCAAAATCAAGCACGTCGACGACAACACGAGCAAGAACGTCGAGATCCTCATCCACCTGCAGCCGGGCACGGAACCGCAGGTCGCCATCGACGCACTCTACGCATTCACGGACTGCGAAAAGTCGCTTTCCCCGTGTACCTGCGTCATCGTGAACAAGCACCCGAAATTCATCGGCGTCTCCGAAATCCTCCGGATGAACACGGAACACACCGTGAAACTCCTCCAGTGGGAACTCGAGAACGAGCGCAAGCACCTCGAAGACAAGTGGCACATGACGAGCCTCGAAAAGATCTTCATCGAGAAGGAAGTCTACGAGGTCATCAAGAAGGCCCGCGACCGCGACGAGATGGTGAACCTCATCGACGAAGGCCTCAAGCCCTACGTCAAGCGCTACCTGCGCCGCAGCGTCACCCGCGAAGAAATCCTGAAACTCGCCGAAATCCCGGTCCGCCGCATCAGCCGCTTCGACCGCAAGAAGGCCGACGAACTTTTGGCCGAACTCGACGAAAAACTCGCCCAGAACAAGTACAACCTGGAACATATCACCGACTACGCCATTGACCACTTCAAGAACATCCTCAAGAAGTACGGCGAAGGCCGCGAACGCAAGACGCAGATTGCAGAATTCGGCAAGGTGAACGCCGTCCATGTGGCGCTTGCCAACCAGAAGCTGTACGTGAACCGCAAGGAAGGTTTTGTCGGCACGGGCATGAAGAAGGAAGAATACCTCTTCGACGTTTCCAACTACGACGACCTCATCGTGTTCAAGGCCGACGGAAGTTTCAAGATTGTGAAGGTCTCCGACAAGGACTTCGTAGGCAAGGACATCATCCTTGTCGAGAAGTTCAACAAGGACGACGAACGCCATATATACAACGTCATACACCAGGATGGCAAGGACGGCACCGCCTATATCAAGAGATTCAACGTAGGCGGCGTGACCCGCGACAAGGACTACTACATGGGCAAGAACAAGCCCGGCAGCAAGATTCTGTACCTGTCCAGCAACTTGAACGGCGAAGCGGAAGTGGTCGAAGTGACCCTCAAGCCACGCCCGCGCATCAAGCTCAACTTCGAAGTGGACTTCAGCGAAGTCGAGGTCAAGGGACGCGGTGCCATCGGCAACATTGTCACCAAGTACCCGGTCAAACACGTCAAACGCATCCGCAAGGGCGTGAGCACGCTCGGCGCAAGGGTTCTCTATTTCGACGCTCCGAGTGGCATTGTCTCGACCCAGAGGAAGGGCGACCGCATCGGAGAATTCGACGAGAAGGACAAGCTGCTCATCATCAAGGAAAACGGCACAGCCCGTATCCACGACATGGCAGACCCGATCCTCGTCGGTTCGAACATCAAGTACCTGCACAAGTTCGACCCCGCACAGGTATTCACCATCCTCTACTTCGAGGGCGGCAACTACAACTACATGGTAAAGCGCTTCAACCTCGAAGGTTGCCCGATGACGACCGAATTCAGCCTCGTCACGGACCACAAGGACACGAAGATGATTGAACTCTTCGCCACGGACGATGCGCGCCAGCTCATGGAATACCAGGTCGGCCGCGAAGTGCAAAAAGAGGAACTGGACTTGACCGAAGTCGCAGACGTCAAGGGCTACAAGGCGCTGGGCAGCAAGTTCACCGCCAAGAAGGTCAAGCGTACTAGCCGCATCTCCCCGCCAGACAGTTTCGACGACGGCACAAGCGACGAGGGCGAAGACGAAGGCGACCCGAAGTTGTTCTAGCCTCGTTTCTCATAACAAGCTATACAAAAAGAACTCCAGGGCAAGCCCTGGAGTTCCTTTTTTATGTTGGAGTGTGCTACAACCTGTTTATCGGATGGAGAAAAAACTATTTGGCCGTTGACACGTTCATCATCTTGCCGCTGCGGGCATTCCTGAGCAGGTACACACCCTTACCGTAACCGGCCTGAGAAAGAGCCTGTTGCGGAGCGCGACCAGCGAGGTCAACCGTGCCCATCAGCTTGCCAGCCAAAGAGTAAACGCGGTAGACATCACCATCGGATATTGAGAACTTGACCACGGTATTCTTGAACGATGTCGGAGGCGTCTGATCGCCGAAGGAGAACCAGTCCACATTCACATTGTCGCCCTGAATAACCAGGCGGATTACGTGTTCACCGGCCGTAAGATGAGCAGAGCCGCCAGTGAATTCCTTGTACACGCTCCAGTCATCGCCCGTTTTCGGGACGACAATGGTCTGACCGACGTCCTTCTCATCCACCTGGAACGAGAGGCTTGCAGAATCCATGCCCGTCGATGCAGAAACCTTGATAGCATAGTCCCCCTCGACAGGAACGTTGACTGTATATTCGATCCATTCGCCAACGCTCGTGTAGCCGACCGCCATGCCCTTCGAAGCATCGGCGGAATCCAGCAACACAATGTCCACGCCTTCGTCCGCACGGAAATTGGCATCACCCTGGTTCGCCTTTTCGGCATCGCTATAAGCCTTGCGGGCACCGCCCAAGTCGAACTTTTCAGCCTCGATGACCGCCGGGAGCGTCACGGCAACGCTGTCGTAAGGCACTTGCTGGGCCGCCACGCTCGGGCCGCCCGCACCCGCGAAGCTCCATTCGAGGATGCCCATCGTGGAGTCCTTCGAGCCCTTGAACACGAGGAACAGTTCGTCCACGACACCGGTCAACCCGGTCACTTCGCAAGTGTTTTCAGCATAGTCGTTCCAACCGCTCGTTTTCTGGATGTCGCAAGTTCCCGCGAGAGTGCCGGAAGCGGAACCGCTGTGGATTTCAATCTTGTTGCCGTCGCCAACGCTCGCTGCGACCACGTTGAACGACGTGGCACCACCGCCGAAGTCCACTCCGGAAACGCGAATCCAGGATTCCTTGCTCGCATACGGAGTCAGCACATGCTTGGCTGCGACACCGCCAGACCAGTCGGATTTGTTCCAGTCGGTACGGCTGCGGATATTCTTCTGCTTGGAACTCGTGAGTGCCGGATAGACTTCGTAGGGATTGAAGTTCTCAACCTGCTTCGGACCATTGTCCGTATAAGTCAGCTTGTTCATCTCGTCGCCATTGTAGGTGAACTCGTCGATACTCACACTACGGTGGTAAGCCGGGTCAGGATTGGCATTGCCCAGAGAAGCCGGATGTTCAGAAGCCTGGACGAGGCGGCGGTCATGGTAGACGACATACCACTTGCCCTTGAACTGGGCGATACCGTGGTGGTTATTGTTGTTCGCGTTGATGTTGCGGCCGTTGATGTTCGGGTTATCCATGAAGATGCCCTTGTACGTATAGGGGCCCATCGGATTGCTCGACGTACCGTAAGCGATACGCAAATCGGCGGTACTGTACGAAAGGTAGTAGGTGGAGCCCTTCTTGTGGATGTAGGAGGCTTCCATCGCCTTCGGGCCGCCAATCTTCAGCTCGACCTTGGAACTCACGTCAAAACCGTTGATGTTCTTGTTGAGCTTGTAGATGTTGAAGATGTTGTTGTTGTTGTCCCTGGCCGGGCGCGAATCGCTATCGCCACCACCGAAGGTGAAGTAGCCCTGGCCGTCGTCATCGAAGAAGATGGCCGGGTCGAAGCACCAACCGATGCCGTCGCAGTCCGCGAGGCCACCACCCCAGTTGTTGATGAGTTTCTTGTTGTCGGGAACCGGGTTCTTGTAAGGTCCCTGGATTTCGTCAGCACCGACGAGCCCCACGCCACCGCCTCCGCCATCGGGATAGACGATGTAGAACCGGCCATCGGGGCCGATATCGATACCCGAAGCCCAAATGTCGCCGATGTTATCGTATTCACGCTTGGCCTCGAGGACAATACCGAAGTCCGTCCAGTTCTTCATATCGCGACTGCGAAAAGCATAGAGCGACTTGATGGTATAGCCATCGCTGCCGGCCGGATCGTCCGAGTCGGTAATGATGTAAAAATATTCGTCATCCGCCGTAGCCGCCGGATCTGCCAAGTAATGGTAATTAGAAATCGGGTTGTCCGCCAAAGCAAAAGCAGCCAATCCGAAAGACATCGCCAAAACCAACTTCCCGTATTTCTTCATCTTCATAGAATACACCTTTTTTTGATGCCCCATAAGGGCCATCAATTTAAAATTATACGAAAAAAGGCGATTTTTCGCCTTCAAAACACAATCGTCATGGATTTTTTATCAAAAGGAATCCCCATAAGGGGACTTCCAGAAACAAGTGTGACGGGAATCACACTGCAGTCGGTTTCGAAACGACCGGACGGATTCTCTTTCCGCAAAGTGTGACGACAATTCCCGCCTGCGCAAACATGTAGTAGGCCGTATCGCGGCTGTTGTTGAGCGTCGATTTGGGATCGTAATCGTCCTTGGTCACAAAGACTTCTGCAACGCCGGAAAGGCTCACGTCCAAAGCGCAGCGCTCGCACGGGAAACCAATAACATAGAGCTTGGAACCAGGAGGCACCTTGCCGCGGGCATAATGCAGAGCATTGATTTCGGCATGCACCATGAAGGGGTATTTGTTGGCCTCGAACTCGTGGTGACTCAGCACTTCTCCCGTATCCGCATCCAGTAGGTCGTAAGCGAGCTTCTGCTTTTCGCGGGTATAAGGGACCGTTTCGTCGTCGAATCCCGCCGGAGCCCCGTTGTAACCTGTGCTGATAACGCGCCCATCGGCACTTACGAGCACGGCACCCATTTGGGTATTTTGGTCCTTGGAGAGGCGGGCCTGCGCCACCATCATCTGGGTATAGACTTCGTCACGGAGCTTTGTACGGGTAGGATTGTTATTCATGCGAAAAAATATAGTCAAAAAGAAAGCTTTCAGCACCCATGCTTGAATTTTTCTATAATTGCAAATCCGAAAACCCAAAAGAAGAGTGACCCCGAAATGGAAAAAGGCATTATCCATACCGACAATTTCTTGTCCGTCGACGACACCCGCATCATGAAGGCCATCGCAATTTGCTGCATGCTGATGCACCACCTCTGGAGTTTCCCAGCCCGAGTCGCCGTAAAACCGCTCGAAAACTTCTTCACGATTTTCGGGATGCCCTCTACCCTCTATCTTGGATTCTTTGGAAAAATCTGCGTCCCGATGTTCTTCTTCTTTGGCGGGTACGGGGTATACAAGAGGACTCTCGGGAAAAAATACGACGTCGTATTGAGACTGAAAAAGCTCTACTTTGCCTATTGGAAAGTCTTCGTCATCTTCATCCCTATCGGTTTTCTTTTCTTTTCGAACCAGGCAACTTACTGCAGCGAACCGTTCCTTTGCAACCGCTTTGCCAAGCTCGCCACAAAAGAACTGATATCCAACTTCCTAGGATTCACGTCGACCTACTGCAGGGAATGGTGGTTCCTGATTAGCTATGCGTTTGCGCTTGTATGCTTCCCGTTCGTGAGAGCCATCATCGACCGCTTCTCGGCATGGGCGAACATCGCCATCGCTATCGTCGTCACCATCCTGCTCACAAACATTTTCCCGGGAATCAGCAGGAGCCAGACCTTGGGCGTACTGGGGAGCAACTTCCTTTACCTCAAGTTCTTCTGCCAGATTGCACCCTACGCGGCATGCTTCTGGATGGGCGCCGTCGTCGCAAGGAACGGCCTTTTGGACAGGCTCAACGATTCCATGAAGTCAAACGGGCTCCTGAACCCCATAGTCGACATACTCACCTGGGCGTTCATCGTCTTCTTGAGACAGACCGAAATCGGCGACAAGTTCGACATTTTCTTCATTCCCGTCTTGACGGTAACCGGGCTTGACCTCTTCAAGAGAATCAAGTGGGTCCGGTTGAGCTTGGTCCACCTCGGCAAGCAAAGCACGAACATGTGGTTGATCCACCCGTTCTTCTGCTATTATTATGGTGCCGTGGCAAAAGTCGTCTCCGCACCTCGGTACGCAGTACTTTCCCTGTTGGTCCTGATTGCCCTGACCTATCTAGGCTCAGTCTTCGTGACGCTTTTCTGGCTGGGAGCAGACCGCATCTACAGCAGAGTCAAGCATGTGATACATAAGAGGCGCGAGGCGAGAGGCTAGAAAATAGAGACTACCTTTGACCACTTAGTGCTTTAGCAC
>NZ_CAMZCS010000017.1 GCF_947305105.1 uncultured Fibrobacter sp.
ATTTGCATGTGGGAATACAAGGATTGGATGCCTAAAATCGCGAACCTCTGGCGCACCACTTTTGATATTGGTCCCGAATGGATTTCCACATCCTGGTACCGCGGCGTTTACGAAATTATCGATGCCAATAACAAGTACTGGCAAATTGCAAAGCCCGGCCACTGGAACGACCCGGACATGCTCGAGGTAGGCAACAGGGGCCTCTCTTACGAAGAACAACGCTCCCAGATGACGATGTGGTCCATCATGGCTGCCCCCATCATGATCAGTTCCGACGTGCGCAGTATGAGCAATGAGACCAAGGAACTCTACCTGAACAAGGACATGATTGCCATTAACCAGGATTCCCTGGGCGTTCAGGGCCATCGCATTTCTGACAAGAACGGCAAGCAGGTATGGACAAAGCCATTGAAGAATGGCGACATCGCCGTGGCGCTCCTCAACAATAACAACTCTACCCAGACCGTTGAATGCGATTTTAAGGACATCGGCGTAGACGGTGAAGTGGAAGTTCGCGATGCTTGGAAAAAGAAGGACTTGGGTCCGGTTTCCCACGTTTCTATCGAACTCCCGGCTCACGGTTCTGCACTGCTCCGCTTGGTTCTCAAGCCGGTTCCGCGCGCACCGTTCAAGGGTGAAGCTCTCGCTATTCCGGGCAAGATTGAAATGGAAGATTTCGACGTGAACGGCGTGGGTCAGGGTAACACCACCTACAATGAAACCGATGCCGAAAACCGTGGCGACAGTGACTACCGCAAGGAAACGGGCGTTGACCTTTACAAGAAGGCTACGGGCGTCATTGTGGGTTACAACCAGGCTGGCGAATGGCTCGAATACACCGTGAAGGTCGCCTCTACCGGCACTTATGTCATGAATGCCGCGGTTGCTTCTGCCAACAATACCTCGAGTTTCCAGCTCTCCGTGGACGGCAAGAACATCACCGAAGAAATTGCTGTGCCTGCCGCTACTACGGGCGAAGACAACTACGACGAATACAACGTGGTCACGGCCGACGTGGAACTGACCGAGGGCGAACATATCCTGCGCTTTACGGTAACCGGCGACTGGATGGACATCGACTACATCAACTTCATTGATAAGGAAAAGGGCGAAGAGGCTTCGACACCTGAGCCCGGAACGGAAACGGAACCCGAACCCGGACTCCGTCTCGGTAAGGTGAATTTTGTACGTAGTTCTGCCGAATCGCTCAAGGTGTTCAGTATGACGGGCAAGTTCCTGGGCCGTTTGGAAATGCAGGGTGTGCAATCGGCTCGCGAAATGTCCGAGAGTTTGCGCCGTGCAGGATTTGCTCAGGGTGTGTACCTTGTACGTAGCGGCAACGTTGCCCACCGCGTCCAGGTGAAATAAAAACGAATATTCCCTATTGATAACTTATCAATAGAACTCCCTTCGCGGGGGTTCTTTTTTTTGTGTGCCGTAGGTATTTTTGTATTGGTGTAAAAAAAGAGGATGTTATGAAGGGTTCAAAATTCATTGCGGCCACGATTGTCGCATTTTCTTGCATCGCTTTTTCGGCGGTGAGTTCCTTTGCAATCACGAGCCAGTTTCGTGGCGTCAACTGGGCCGACAAACGCGATAACTTCGTCTCCGATGTGTTGGTACTTTCGGGGCTGAGCCAGTCGTACGACTACGAGTCGGCTTCTGTGGTGGCGGAACGCGTCATCGGGCAGTTCCAGGAAGTGCTGGGCACGAACAGCGTGAGAATCCCGGTGAACGAGCCGACGGTGCTTAGGCACCTTGCCGCCTATTCGGGCGTTCTGGACGTAGCGCTGAAGCGTGGCCGCCTGTTGATGGCTTACTGGGGCCCTGCGCAGCCGGCTCCTCCTAAAGACATGAACGACTGGTGGAAAATGTGGGCGACGCTTGTCGAGAAGTACGGCAAGCACCCGAATGCTTATTTTGAAATTTTCAACGAACCGCACATGTACAGCAAGGAGGAACTTCGCGAAATATATGCGACGTGGCTCGAAAAGTTCCCGGACGTGCCGCGCGACCATATTTTGCTCGACGGCTCGGGCCTTGCCTGGAACGTGCCCGACATTGCCGACGACCCGCGCTTCGAGGGCTGCCTGTTCGCGGTTCACGAATACACCTTCTGGAATATGAGTATCACCACCGAAGAAGGCTGGAAAGGAAGCTTCAAGGGGAAGGTGGGCAAGTATGTCGACCGTACGGTCTGTACGGAATGGGGCGGCGCGATGGGCCCCGGCGAAAAGAATGGCGTGCATTACGACTACATGGATTACAACCAGCCGCCGAACAACTATTTCACGGCCTACATCCGCGGCATGAGCGACCAGCTGCATGATTGGGAAATGGGCAGTTTCTACTGGCCGGGTCTCCGTGACGGTGACTGGTACAGCATGACCAAGCGCGTCGGCGAAGGGGCAAATATCAAGCTCGAAGTTGTGAACCAGTCGGGCGTGGACCGCATGCAGCGTGCCTGGGCGGACACCGTGGCGGTTGAACAACCCAAGGATACCACCGTTACCGATACGACATCGACGGGTACGGTTGTTGCGGATACGAGTGTGAAGGATACGGCTTCTCATGCCGCCGACTCGATTGCTCCGGTTTCGCCTAAGGATTCTACGGTCGCTCCTGTCGCTTCCACGGATTCGTCTGCGGAGGCGGATAGCTCGGCGGCTCTCCATGGGAATGTCCGGTGGCAGCGCATGTCTCCGGAGCCTCTCCAGGTGTTCAGCATGACGGGACGCTTCCTCGGCCGCGTGGCCTTGCGCGTCGGTGCCGGTGTGGATGTTTCGGCGTTGCTTAAGAATGCCGGCTACGCTGGTGGTGTCTATTTGGTGCGAGGTGGTGGCTTGAATGCTCAAATTCGCGTAAAATGATGGATTTCTGCGTATTCTAATTATTGATAACTTGTCCATGCGAAATGCCTTTTGAATGAAAAAAAGCCCCCTTTTTGGGGGTATTTTTACAGGGTGGGTTATGAAAACCGCCGCTTAAATGGCGAAAGGGATGTTACAATGAGTTTTGTAAAATGTGCAAAATGGGCTGTTGCCCTTGTTGGATTTGGCCTCTGTTCGCAGGCAATGGCTGAAAACCCGATTATCCAGACATATTATTCTCCAGACCCGGCTCCTGTCGTCTTTGGCGACACGGTCTGCGTGTATACCGGTAACGACGAAGGGGGCCACTTCTTCACGATGCACGGCTGGCGCGTTTCTTGCACCACCGATATGGTGAACTGGACCGACAAGGGGACGCTTATCCTCTCCAACGAAAGCTTTGGTGGCAATGCCAAGAAGAACGGTGACTGGGCCGCTCAAGTCGTGCGCCGCAACGGTAAGTATTACTACTACGTGACCGTGGAATCGACCCGCGGTGGCCGCGCTATCAACGTCGCTGTGGCCGACAAGCCCGAAGGTCCGTTCAAGGATGCCCGCAACGGTCAGCACCTCGCCGGCCCGAACTGGGACTACATCGATCCGACCGTATGGATTGACGATGACGGCCAGGCATGGCTCTACTGGGGTAACCCGAAGCTCTATTACGCCAAGCTCAAGGAAAACATGATTGAGTTCGACGGCGAAATCAAGGTGTTCGACATGAGCCGCGGCTTCTCTCCGAATGGCAACTCCGTGTACACCGAAGGCCCGTGGATCCACAAGCGCGACGGTAAGTACTACATGCTCTACGCATCGCATGGCACTGGCAACGGCGGCGAGAGAATCTCGTATTCCACGAGCGACTCCCCGACGGGTCCGTGGACTTGGGGCGGCCTCATCATGGAACCGGGTAACGGTGCTGCGTTCACCAACCACTGCGGTATCATCGACTTCAAGGGCCGTAGCTTCTTCTTCTACCACAACCAGAAAAATGTGAGCGGTGGCGGTTACAGCCGTTCAACTGCGATTGAAGAATTTACCTGGAATGCCGACGGCACGATTCCGACCATCAAGCCGACCGATAATGGCGTGGTCAAGCCCATCAAGAACCTCGACCCGTTCGAGCGTGTGGAAGCCGAGACCAAGTCTTGGGTGGGCGGCATCAGCGTTGATAAACCGCGTGACCCCGAAGGTGGAAACTACACCATCATCAACCATGTGGCATCGGAAAATGGTGCAGTTTACCTCACCAATATGGGTAGCAATTTCTATACGAAGGTCCGTTCTGTGGACATGGGCGATGGTGCCGACAGTATCACCATTTGCACAAAGGGTGATGCAGGCAAACTCGAACTCCATGCGGGTTCCGAAAAGGGTGCGCTCCTTGCCTCTATCGATGTCCCGTCCAGTTCCAAGTGGGAAGAACATACTTTTGCCTTGACAGATGCGGCTGGTGTCGATGACTTGTTCTTTGTCGTGAAACAGGGCGGTTTTGATTTTGACTACTGGTACATGGTCAGCAACGCTTCTGCTGTTCCGCAGACTCCTTACAATGATGTCGCTGCCGCGGTGCCGGGCAAGATTGAAGCCGAGAACTACGACGTGGGCGGCCACAACAAGGCCTTCTACGACAACGACCGCGAAAATCAGGGTGGAGCTTACCGCGAAGACGAAGTCGACATTGTGGCGATTGACGATTCCAAGTGTGGCGAGGCAGCCTGCACAGGCTTTGCCATTGGCTACACCAACGAAGGCGAATGGGTAGAGTACACCATCAATGTCGCTGCCGATGCGACGTACAAAATTACCGCAAATGTGGCGACCGCATCGGATGCTTCTGCGATGCAGTTGCTCGTAGACGACAAGGCAATCACGGAATCAGTGGCTATCGAAAAAATAGACTCGGTGTGGACAACATACAAGATCGTCGATGTCGGCTCTGTGGAACTCAAGAAGGGCGAACATGTGCTCAAGTTGCTCATTACGGGCGGTTATCTGAATGTGGACTGGTTGCAATTTACCGACCCGAATGCAGAACCGGCTCTTGCCATTAAAACTCCGGTTGTGAATGCTGCAAAGTCGCAGCGCTACGAGGTTTTCTCCGTGTCTGGCAAGCGCTTGGGCCGTGTGAATGTTACCGGCGGGACCATTGCGGAATCCTTGAAGATGGCGGGCTACAGGCCTGGAATCTACATGGTGCGTAACGCTTCCGGCGTGCATGTGGTGAACACGGCCAAGTAAAAAAGAATTCCTATATACACATCCCAAAAGTCAGGCGTTCCGGATAATCGGAGCGTCTGATTTCTTATTTTACGCTTTCCTCTTTTGGATAAAGTGTCCACGATAACTTGAGCCTGTTCGGTGAAAAAACACATTGTTAAAGGTATCTTATAGAAGGGTCCAAAAAGAGGATGAAACAATGTGTAGAATGTTTGGTTTTGTTGCTTTTGCAACGTTTTGCTTAGTGGGTAGTTTGGGCTTTGCTCAGGAACAGGCGACTTTCTATGTTGCACCCAGTGGCAGTGATGCCAATCCGGGAACGGAAGCGGCACCCTTCAAGACAATAACCAAGGCGCAGAAGGCCGTTCGCGAAATCAACGGCACCATGACGGGCGATATCGTCGTGTACTTGCGCGAGGGAACCTACCAGCTGAACAGCACGGTGAACTTTGACGAACGCGACGGCGGCAAGGACGGCCATTACGTGCGCTACAAGGCCTACAATGGCGAAAATCCGCTAATCACGGGCGGCATGCCAATTACTGGCTGGGCCATCCATGATGAGGCGAATGGTATCTGGAAGGCCGAAGGCGTCGAAGGCAATTTCCGCCAGTTGTACGTGAATGGCAAGAAGGCCGTTCGCGCTTGCTTCCCCAACGCAATTGCAGCAAATGACAAGGGCGCAGGCTCTTTTGATCACGATTTTGTACGCCTTACGAAGGTGGACTCTTCGGGCCGCGCCTTTGATGTTTCTGCGGACTACGTCAAGAATATCAAGAACATCGAGGATGTTGAAATCCATCTGATGATCGCCTGGGCCGAAAGCATCTTGCGATTGGAAAAAGTTCAGGTGAACGGCGGTACTGCAAAACTCATCCCCAAGGATCCTGAACGTACCAAGTTGTTCCATCGCGCATACCCGATGCTCGGTACGGCCTTCACGAGCAATCCGCCCAAGCAGCAGGTTTTCTATCTGGAAAACTCCTACGATTTGCTTGATGCTGCGGGTGAATGGTACCTGGATGAAAAGGAACATGTGCTTTACTACAAGCCCCGTTCCGGAGAAAGCATGGCTACGGCCAATGTGGTTGCTCCCCGTTTCAATACTTTGTTCAACGTTTTAGGTAAGGATACCAAGAACAAGGTGGGCTATATGAGTTTCGAAGGCCTAAACTTTGCTCATTCCAACTATACCCGCCCCAGCGAAGAAGGTTTCCTGGATTTGCAGGCGGCAAACTTCAATGTGGATGTCCTTCCGGATCCTGGTCGCGGGAATTGGGAAAGGTTGAACAGCAACAAGTTCTTGCTGTGGCGTCCGGATGCCGGCTTCCGTGTCGAAAATGCTCACCATTTCCTGGTCAAGAACTGCACCTTTACGCAAATGGCAGCGACCGGTCTTGACTTTGTATCGGGCACGAACGACGACGTAATCGAAGGCAACGTGTTCTACGAAATTGGCGCTGCAGGCATTATGCTTGGCAAGTTCTATCAGGACTCCACGACCGAAATTCATATCGCCTACAATCCGAGCGACAAGGAAGAAATCAGTACACGCGACACCATTCGCAATAACCTCGTGACCAACGTGACAAACGAACACCAGGGTGCTGTGGGTATCGGTGCAGGTTACCCGCGCTATGTGGTGATTGAAAATAACGAAATTTCCTACACTTACTATTCAGGAATTTCCCTTGGGTTTGGCTGGACCAAAGACCAAACGGCCATGACCAACAACCATGTCAACAAGAACAATATTCACCACATTTCTCGCCTGCTTTGCGATTCCGGACCGATTTACACTTTGAGCAACCAGGGCACTGGTAGCGAAATCAAGGAAAACTACCTCCACGATTATAGTGCCTCCAAGTGGTCCGATTACTGGGTCTTGCCAATTTACCTCGATGAAGGCTCCAGCGGCTTTACGGTCGAAAATAACTCGTACAAGAATTCTCCGAGTGGTGTCGGCCAAAACCAGCCGGGACAATTTACTCAAAGGAACAATGGCGGTTATATTGAGTCTGTTGCTGCCGCTGCGGGCCTTCAGGGTGAATTCAAGAATCTTGCAGACAAGATTTCGAACATCCCGCTGGCTGATTTCTCAAATCCGATTCCGCAGGCTCCGTTCAAGAACGCCTTCGTGTTCCCGGCTTTGGTGCAGGCAGAAGATTACGACGAAGGCGGCCAAGGTGTTTCTTACAGCGACAAGGATATTGCCAACCAGGGAAATGCCTACCGTGAAGATGGCGTGGATGTTGTCGGGCTGGAATGCACCGATTCCGCTGCGACCCAAGGCTGCAAGGGCTATGCCGTTGGCTATACGCAGGCTGGCGAATGGATGGAATACTCCGTGAACGTGCCCGCCGACGCCAAGTACTTTGTCAAGGCGAATGTGGCTACGGCCTCCGAAACGTCTAGCTTCATGTTGCTGGTGGACAATAATGCTGTTACAGATACCGTTGCGGTCCCGAAAACCGATTCGACTTGGGACGTGTATAAGGAAATCGATGTGGGCACTGTTGAACTCAAGCAGGGCGAGCATGTGATCCGGCTGCTTATTACGGGTGACTACCTGAACATTGACTGGATCCAGTTCGCGGATTCGGCAAACCAGACTTTGCCGCCAACGCAATGGGTTGAAAAGGTGCGGCTTGAGGTGAGCCCGGAAACTGCTTACGACGTATTTGGACTTACAGGCAAATATTTAGGCCGCGTGGAATTGCGCGGAGAATCCGTCCGCAATGCGCTCGTACGCGAAGGCTTTGCCCAGGGTATTTACCTTGTTCGTGGATCTAGACATGCCAAAGCCTTGCGCGTGCAGGTGAGATAAAAAAATAGACAGTAAACAGTAGGTAGTAGGAAGGAATCTCCTACTGCCTGTTTTTGTTTACTTTTGCCGCATTATGTCTCTGCAAAAAACGGCAAAATATAGCCTCTAAAATAGCTTGAATATGCCATCTTGAGAAATTCCGGAGTTGGCTTTTTGATTTAAAAAGAGTATATTTATAAAAGAATGTCCTTTGAATGGGGTTTTTATGTCCTTGGAACTTCTAGAAAGAAAACTACGAACACTGCCTGAAGACAGCTTTGATGAGGTCGATGAGTTTTTCGATTTCATTTTGTTCCGTTCTGAACGGGAATGTTCGCAGAATGATTTTAACGAGGATACAAAAGCCGCTCTTCGCGAAGTTGAAGAAATGAAGGCTGACCCGTCGAAAGGCAAGTCTTATACAGATGTCGATACGATGATGCGGGAGTTGCTCGCATAATGTATTCTGTAAAGCCGACTAATCAGTTTAAGCGAGATCTTAAACTAGTTCAAAAACGTGGATACGACATACAGAAAATGACAGATGTCATCAAAAAACTTGCTGCGGGTGAAACTTTGCCAGAAGCGAATCGTGACCATGCTCTATCTGGAAATTTCAAGGGATGTCGGGAATGTCATATTGAGCCCGATTGGCTGTTGATTTATGAAATAGAGAAAGATAACTTGATACTGTATTTGACTAGGACAGGGACTCATTCAGACTTGTTTAAAAAATGATAGGAAAAGAACAGTTAGAGAAGCCTTTTCCCTTTTGACAAAAAATCCACACTAGTTGCATAATCGTTGTAAAAATCCTCCTTAAATGGGGTATTTTTCTAGAGGGTGTAAAACAAAGAGGATGTTATGAATGGTTTTTCGCTTTCGACTTTTATGTCGTGTGCGGCATTCTGTGCCGTGATGGTTTCAACTGCAAATTCCCAGCCTAATGACGAATGGAACGGCAAGCCGCGTATTTTCGGCGTGAATACACTTACGCCGCACGTGACCTCGATGCCGTACTCTACTGTAGAAGAGGCTATCAAGGGGGATCGCCACGCTTCGGAATGGTACCAGACGCTTTCGGGTACGTGGAAATTCTTCCATGTCGAAAAGCCTAGCCAGCGCAATAACGACTTCTACAAGGACAATTACGATGTGTCGGGATGGGACAATCTTCCGGTGCCGTCTTCCTGGCAGCTGCACGGCTATGACCACCCGATTTATACCAACGTTGTTTATCCGTGGGCGCAGAACAACAGGGTCTCCGCTCCGGGCGCTCCGACCGAGTTCAACCCGGTGGGCCATTACCGCCGCACCTTCACTGTTCCCGAAAAGTGGGATGGCAAGCGTATCCGCGTCCACTTTGAAGGAGTGGAATCTGCCTACTATGTATGGGTGAACGGCAATTACGTGGGCTATAGCGAAGACACTTTTACGGGGCACGAATTCGATATCAACAAGTACCTGCGCAAGGGTGAGAACAACATTTCTGTGCAGGTGTTCCGCTGGTGCGACGGTAGTTGGCTCGAAGACCAGGACTTCATTCGTCTTTCGGGCATCATGCGCGACGTGTACATTTATGCGGTGCCGCCTGTGCATATCCAGGATTTCCAGATTGACGCGACACTCACCAACAACTACCAGGATGGTTTGCTGAAGACGACGGCGTGGATTTACAACTCCTCCGGAACCGAGTCCGACGAATTTACCGTGGAACTTTCCCTCTACGACGCATCCGGTGCCGAGGTGATCTCCCCCAGTTCACAGAAGGTGTCGGGCATTGGCCCGAACGGAGCCGAAAAGAGCGTACACTTTGAACTCCCGCTCAGCAAGCCGAACCGTTGGTCTGCGGAAACGCCGTACCTTTATTCTGCGGTGCTCGCCATCAAGGACAAGTCCGGCAAGATTATCCAAGTCGAAAGTAACAAGATCGGTTTCCGCAAGGTGGAAATCAAGAAGGACAACGGGGCACCGCGCTTGTTCGTGAACGGCATGCCCGTGAAGTTCCACGGCGTGAACCGCCACGAACTCGATCCGGATAACGGCCGTGCGGTGACTTACGAACGCATGGAAAAAGACATCATCTTGATGAAACGCTTCAACATCAATGCGCTCCGCATGTCGCATTACCCGAACAATCCGATGATGTTTGACCTTTGCGACAAGTACGGTATTTACGTGATTGACGAGGCGAACGTGGAAAGCCACGGCGCTAACGGTGACCTGCCCAAGAGTAGCGATGATTGGCGCGCTCCGGTGGTGGACCGCCTGAACAGCATGGTGCAGCGCGACAAGAACCATCCCTGCATTATTCTGTGGTCGCTGGGTAACGAGGCGGGTAACGGAAACGTGTTCGCTTCTGAACGCCAGCGTGCCCACGAGATTGACTCCACACGCTACGTGCATTACGAAGGCGACAACAACAATGCCGATGTGATGAGCCAGATGTACTGGGGTTACGATTACATCAACGGTTACAACGATGGAAACAAGCCCGTGATGCTTTGCGAATACGAACACGCCATGGGCAACTCCGTGGGTGATTTGCAGGAATACATGGACGCTTTTTACAGGAATCCGCGCGCCTTTGGCGGCTTTATCTGGGACTTTATCGACCAGGGCTTGCACCACAAGGGCACTCCGTACTGGGAATTTGGCGGCATGTGGGGCGACTGGCAGAACGACGACAACTTCTGCGCGAACGGTCTCGTGTTCCCCGATCGCAAGATTCAGCCCGAAATGTGGGAAGTCAAGTATCAGTACAGCCAGATTCGCGTGAGGAACGTGGACGCTTCGCAGGGCAAGCTCAGCGTCGAAAGCCGTTACCTCTTCTTGAACCTGGGTGATTTCCTCGATGGTTACTGGCAAATCAAGGAAGACGGCAAGGTCATCAAAGAAGGGAAAATTGACGTTTCCCAGCTGAATATCGCTCCGAACCAGAAAAAGGACATTTCTATCAAGATGCCGGAAGTCGAATTCAAGAACGGCTCGGAATACCA
Source organism: uncultured Fibrobacter sp. (assembly GCF_947305105.1). NCBI lineage: Bacteria > Pseudomonadati > Fibrobacterota > Fibrobacteria > Fibrobacterales > Fibrobacteraceae > Fibrobacter > uncultured Fibrobacter sp. Next base: position 10,896 of record NZ_CAMZCS010000017.1, read on the forward strand.
TCTCGACATAGACTTCCGCCTGAAGAAGAACCAGCTTTGGGCAAAGACTGGTTTCAGCATCGCTCATGAGCAGTTTGCGATTAACGTGGGCCAGGCCAAGTCGGCTCAAATTGACATCAGCTCTTTGCCCGGCCACCGCGTGACCCGCGGCACCGACGAATTCACTGTTGAAGGCGACGATTTCAAGATCCGCATCGACCAGAAGAGCGCAACGATTGCAAGCTACGTGCTTGATGGCGATACGATTATCCGGGACGGCGGTATCCCGAACTTCTGGCGTGCCCCGACCGACAACGACAAGGGTTTCAACATGGAACGCGGTCACGGCGAATGGCGCCATGCGGGGGCGAAGCGCTCCGTGAGAGGTGCCGAGGTGAAGGAAGTCTCCGCCCAGGAAACCCAGGTGACATTCCAGTTGGCATTCCCGGATGTGGGTTCTTCGCGCATGAGCCTGACTTACACCATCTACGGTAGCGGCGATGTTATCGTGGAATACAAGTTTACCCCCGACGGCAGCAAGAGCTACATCCCGAATGTCGGTACACTCTTTACGGTGCCGGGCGGCTACGAAAGAGTGCGTTACTTTGGACGTGGCCCGGACGAAAACTACATCGGACGTAACCGCGGAAGCTTCATGGGCATGTACGGTACCTATGCCGACTCCATGACCGTGATGTACATGGAAATTGGCGAAACGGGCCAGCGCACCGACGTGAAGTGGGCCGCCCTCACCAACGACGAGGGCAAGGGCCTGTTGATTGTGGGTTCCCCGCGCATGGAATTCAGCGCCCAGCATTATTCTCCGGAACAACTCACCGACGTGAAGCTCCCGTGGGAACTCAAGCGCAACAAGGATATCGTCCTCCGCGTGGATCTGCACCAGATGGGCCTCGGCGGCATCAACAGCTGGGGTGCGGAACCGCTCGATGCTTACCGCCTGTTCTCGAAGAACGAGTATAGCCACAAGTTCCGCCTCGCTCCGATTCGCAAAAAACTGAACGATCCGAGTGCATATGCGAATCTCGGTTTCAAGAATCTGGAAACGAGCCTTGTTGATGCGCAGTATCCAACGGACATCTACACGAATGATGCGAAGGAAGATCCGACTGAAAAGGTCGTGGATACCGAGCAGACGGGCTCCGATCCCGATACGACAGGTACTGAACCGGATACGACGACAAAGACTCCGGATGTTGCGACGCACAATGTGCAATGGCAAGCCGAATCCAGGGATTATATCGTCTTCAATATGCAGGGCCAGCTGGTGTCCAAGTTCACGACTCGCGGTGTCGAGGATTTGCATGCGAAGACTGTCGGTGCGGTCCAGCGTTCCGGTGTCTACCTGGTCAAGGCGAAGAAGGGCGGGCAGACGTATAGGATTTCTGTAAGAAAGTAGAACCTCCTACACACCATACCCGAGGGCATCTGCGGAAAATATTCGCAGGTGCCCTTTTTTACAAATTAACTGAATTTTTGCGCCACCCTGTTGGGTCTACCGATTATCGCTTATTGATAATTCGTCCAAAAAGAATTGTTTCGCCGCATTCTAGATGGCGGAATAATAAGATATCTTAGGGATATCCGAAAAAGGGTTCCTTAAATGAGGAGGATGTATGGGTTTTGTCAAGCGCTTTGCCGCCGAATTTTTCTGTTTGTCTAGCTTTGTGCTTGGGACCGTTGTTCCGGTACAGGCTGAAAATCCCCTGACACTTTGGTACAATACCGATGCTGGTACTGAGTTTACGAATGCGCTTCCCATTGGCAATGGCTACATGGGCGGCCTTATCTATGGTGGCGTCACGAAGGACTATATTGGCCTGAACGAAAGTACGGTTTGGTCCGGCGGCCCCGGCGACAACAACAAGCAGGGTGCTGCAAACTACTTGAAAGATGCGCGTGATGCGCTGTTCCGCGGCGATTACCGTGCGGCGGAATCCATCGTGAACGACCGCATGATTGGCCCGGGTCCGGCGAGTTTCCAGCCGGTGGGCGACCTCGTGATTACCACGTCTCATAACGGGGCGGGGGACTACCGCCGCGAACTCGACCTCCGTACGGCTATCGCGAAGACGACGTATTCGGTGGGCGGCGTGAAGCATACGCGCGAGTATTTCGCGAGCTATCCGGACCATGTCATCGTGGTGCATCTCTCGGCCGACAAGGACGGCTCCGTGAATTTCGGCGCGACTATGACGACTCCGCACCGCAGCAACAGCATGTCTTCGGAAGGCAATACGCTCATTTACGACGTGACTGTCAATTCCATCAAGTTCCAGAACCGCTTGAACGTGTTTGCCGACGGTGGCAAGGTATCGGTGTCGGGCGGCAACATTTCCGTGGAAGGCGCGAACAGCGCAACGCTTGTGCTCACGACCGCAACGAACTTCAAGGCGTTCAACGATGTTTCCGGCAATCCGGGCTCCATCGCCGCAGACATCATGAGCAAGGTCAAGGGCAAATCCTACGACGAACTCAAGGCTACGCATTTGGCCGATTACCAGGCAATTTTCAACCGCGTGAGCCTTAATCTGGGTGAACCCGACAAGAGCGCGGGTGACATCACCAGCACCCGCGTGAAAAACTTCAACTCGACAAACGACCCCTCCCTTGTTGAACTCCATTACCAGTATGGCCGTTACTTGCTCATCGCAAGTTCCCGCAAGGGCGGGCAACCGGCCAATTTGCAGGGCATCTGGAACAAGGACACGAACCCGATTTGGGGCAGCAAGTACACTACGAACATCAACCTCGAAATGAACTATTGGCCGGTTGAAACGGCCAACCTCGGCGAATGCGTGTGGCCGCTCATCGACAAGATCAAGAGCATGGTGCCGCAGGGCGAAAAGACCGCCAAGGTGCATTGGGGCGTGGACGAAGGCTGGGTGGAACACCACAATACCGACCTCTGGAACCGTACCGCCCCGATTGACGGTGCCTGGGGCCTTTGGCCGAGCGGTGCCGGCTGGCTCAGCACGCACCTCTGGGAACATTTCCTCTTTAACCCGACCGACAAGGCGTACCTGCAGGATGTCTACTCGACCATGAAGGGGGCTGCGCTCTTCTTTGTGAACAGCCTCGTGGAAGAACCGGAAACGGGCAACAAGTACCTGGTCACGGCCCCGAGCGATTCCCCGGAAAACGACCACGGCGGCTACAACGTGTGCTTTGGCCCGACGATGGACAACCAGATTATCCGCGACGTGCTGAACTATACGATTGAAGCGTCCAAGATTTTGGGCGTCGACGAGGATGTGCGTACCAAGATGGAAGCGACAGTCAAGAGACTCCCGCCCACCAAGACGGGCAAGTACGGGCAGATTACGGAATGGCTCCAGGACTGGGACGATCCGAACAACAAGAACCGTCACATTTCGCACCTGTACGGCCTTTTCCCGAGCGCGCAGATTACCCCGGAAGAAACTCCCGACTTGATCAAGGGTGCCGCCGTCACGCTGGAGCAGCGAGGCGACGATGCGACCGGCTGGTCTCTCGCCTGGAAAATCAACTTCTGGGCCCGCATGCACGATGGCGACCATGCCTACAAGATGATCCGCATGCTCCTTACCCCGAGCAAGACGTACAACAACCTGTTTGACGCGCATCCGCCGTTCCAGATTGATGGTAACTTCGGTGCGGTCTCCGGCGTGAACGAGATGCTTTTGCAGAGCCACAACAACAGGCTTAACTTGCTCCCGGCACTCCCCTCGCAGTGGAAGGACGGCTCTGTCAAGGGTATCCGCGCCCGTGGCGGTTTCGAAATCGATTCGATGGCTTGGAAGGGCGGCAAGCTGGCCTACATTTCTATCAAGTCGCTTGTAGGGCAGACCCTCAATGTCGTGAATGGCTCGAATACGTTCTCTACATCGACAGTCCCCGGCGCAGTCTATGAATTCGATGGCAACCTGAAACTCACCAACCAGCCGTATGAACCGGTCAAAATCCCCGGCAAGATTCAGGCCGAAAGCTATATCGCCATGGACGGCGTGCAGATTGAACCCGACGAAGAAGGCGAGCCCAACTTGGGCTGGATTAACGATGGCGACTGGTCCAGCTATCTGGTGAATGTGCCTACCGCTGGAACGTACAAGGTCCGTGCCCGTGTCGCATCCGGAGCCGAAGAAAAGTCCACGGTCGTGATTGCTGATTCTGCGGGGAAAGCGCTAGGTTCGTTGACCGTTGACCCTGCCAAGACGACTGGATGGAACGACTGGTACGAAAGCGAAACGGAAATTGAGCTCCCGGTGGGCGAGCAGACGCTTGTGTTGCAGTATTCCGGTGGGGAATCGTACCTCTTGAACATCGACTGGTTTGAGCTGGAAGCGACTTCTTCGACTACGGTGATTCAGGAACGTGTGCCGACAACGCTGTCCGTGCACGAAGTGAAAATGTCCCGTGCAACACTCGCGCTGATGGTGAATGTCCCTGGGAACAATGCCTACACGGCGATGCTCTACGATGCTAACGGGCATCTCGTTTCGAGGAAGGCGGGCAGCGGTACAGGTGCTGTGCAATTCACCTCGCTGAAGTCGGGTGTTTATGTGGCGGTGGTCCGCTGCGGTTCTGCAACCAAGACCTTGAAAATGAATCTCCTGTAGAGCGCATTTGAAAAAGTACTCCACACCCAACGCGTAAAAACGCGGCGCCCCGGGGAGACCCGGGGCGTTTCTGTCGTTTGCCTTGTGGCTCCTTAATACATCGCTACCATATAAAAAGGCGCCCCGGAGACGGGCGCCTGAGGAGAGAATATGAAGAATAAATATTACTTCACGAAGCTGGCGGGCAATGTGAACTGCTTGAGGAACGGCCAGCCGATGCTTGCGTCACCGTAGTCGTGACCACCGCCCTGCTTGGTGCAGAGCACGACCTTCGTGCCGTCCTTGCAGTTGGAGTACTCGTCACAACCGTTGGAGTTCTTGGTCGGGGAGCCCTGGCATTCGTTCTTTTCGGCCCAGAACCTGAAGGTGCCTTCGGCGCCGAGGAAGTTCAGACCGTCGTTGAATCCGCTATCGCCACCCTGATATCTGCAGACCGGGTCGTTTGTGCCGCGGAAGTTGATGACGGAGATAGGACGAGACATCTTGCAAGCGGCGCTGTTGGTCTTGTTCAAGTCCATAGCTGCCGGAGCAACTGCTGCAAAGACATCGGACATCATGCAAGCCACGTGGTTACTCATACCGCCACCCATCGAGAAACCGGTTGCGTAGATGCGCTGCGGGTCGATGCAGGCGATTTCTTTGAGCTTATCAATCATTGCGTAAGAGAACTTGACGTCGTCGTCGTTGGAGCAGCAGGGGCCGACGTTCCAGCCGTTACCCATTCCACCCGGTTTGCCAGTGCCGTCCGGGTAAAGCGTGATTACGCCTTCGGGGTCAGTCTTGGCCTTGTACGGAGAGCTGCCAAATTCGCCATTACCAGAACCGCCAATCGGATGGTAGTCAATAACGAGCGGTACGGGCTTGTCGCCCTTGTAGGCATTCGGAATGTGCATGATGAAAGTACGCTTCTTGCCATCGACGGTCACGTCCATGTTTTGCTTGTCTCCGACCTTTGCTGTCTTGCCGGAGCAGTCAACAGTCACTGTCGTGGGGCCATCGCTGGATGCGGGAGCTACGCTAGAAGAGCTCTGCTGGCTGGGGCCCGGATTGCTGCTCGATGTGATGGAGGAACTGCTGGCGGCTTTTTCCGAGGAACTGCTGCCATTAGTTCCGCTGGAGCTGCTTACTGCGGTAGCGGCCTTCATGACAATCCTGACACCGGCTTCGTTTTCGGCTTGCATCTGGTAGTTGAGGCTTTGGAAGCCAGCTTTTGCGAACATGAGCATGGGCAGCAAATCGCCTTCCTTAAGCAAAGCGCCCTTGGCAGTGAGCATGTAGGTGCTGTTCGAGCCATTGGTCGTGATGCGGAGGAACGATGTACGCTGTCCCGTGACCTTGTTCAGGTCGAGAGTCAGGGAACCATAAATTTCGCGGAATTCTTTGTCGTAGACGACTTTGCCGAGGGCGTCCATCACGGCAACCTTCAGGGTCTGCGCCTTGAGGCCTTCCATCGTCAAAACTTTGCCCGTATAGTGCACGGAAACCTGGCGAGAGAGATCCTGCGTCAGAGCGGAAGCACCGTCGCTGGAAAGGGCGAAGTTGCCTAAGGCATCACTCTGCGTTCCAAAGCCGCCAAAATTGAAAGTGTTGATGTCTACTTGGGGAATCCCTTCGCCTGCTTCTGTCACCACCGTGCCAGAAATGGACCATGCGAAGGTCATTGTGCTCAGCAATGCAACCCCACTTGCAATTGCCTTGACGTGTGAACCGATCATGTGTACTCCTTTTTGGTTCGTTCTAATTTAACCACCGATCATGTGGATGACCGTTGAGCATACTCCTAGCTTAATATAGGAGTATGGGAGGAAACACTGTATTTTCCAGAATAAATCAAAAGAATAAGTGTTGTGAATATTGAGAAAAAAGGGAGGAAATTGTAAAAAGTCAACACTTTTTGTATGGGAATGTTTACAAAAAGTGCCGAAAAACGTTCAAATGTCAATAAATTACGGACGAGATTTGTCTTGATAAAAAATCCATAAAAACGGTTTTGGAACAAATAATAAGTCCTGTTTTCAAGGGTATTTTATAGTCGTGGTTTTGTTGTGCAGCGCCCTCCCGCGAAGGGTGGTGTTGCCAAGGAGTAAGTATGGGAACGTTTAAGCGCCTTTCTAGGCTTGTTGTGGCCGTTTTGGCTGTTTTTGCCGTTTTTGATACCGCAAATGCGGATACGGTCAATAACCCGATTCTCTATGTCGATAGCCCGGACCCCTCCATTGTCCGCGTAGACGACGCCTATTACATGGTGACGACGACCATGCATTTTGCGCCGGGCGTGCCTGTTTTCAAGAGTACCGACCTTGCGCAGTGGCGCACGGTGGGGTATGCCTACCAGACACTCATCAACAACAATAATATGAACCTGAACGGCCAGGACGCCTACGGCAAGGGCTCCTGGGCTTCGAGCATCCGCTACCGTGACGGCTTTTTCTATGTATTGACACCGTCATACACCAGCAATAAGACGCACCTCTACAAAACGGCAGATGTGGAAAATGGCCCCTGGACCGAGGTGCAGTTGCCCTTCTATCACGACCCGTCCTTGTTCTTCGATGACGACGGCACCGCATGGGTGTTCTACGGCAGCGGAGACCAGATCAGCTACGTGCAGCTCAACGACGATGCCTCGGGCGTCAAGCAGGGCGGCAAGAGCGGCAAGCTCGGTGGCGTGAGTATCAACCGGGTGACAGGTTCCAGCAACTATTACGTGCAGCAAGAAGGCTCGCACATGGAAAAGATTAACGGGGAGTATTACCTGTTTACGATTTCTTGGCCTGCCGGCGCCTGCCGTACGGAAGTTGTCTATCGTTCCAAGAGCCTCTTGGACGGTTTTTCCGGCCGCATTTTCTTGCAGGATAACGGTGTCGCCCAGGGTGGCATTTTCGACACTCCGGATGGCAAGTGGTATGCGCTTTTGTTCCGTGATTCTGGCCCCGTGGGCCGCATGTCGCACCTTGTTCCGATGGTCTGGAAAGATGGCTGGCCGGAACCCGAAGGAGGCAACAAGAAGGCCCCTGCGACACTTGAATTGCCTAATTCCCCGTTGCCGGGCTATGGCATGGTCACAAGTGATGATTTCGATTCTGACGTGCTTCCGCTCGAATGGCAGTGGAACCACAATCCCGACGACAAGAACTGGAGCTTGACGGCGAATCCCGGGTATTTCCGCATTACCACGAGCCGCACCGATTCTAGAATTGTGACCGCGAAGAATACGCTCACCCAGCGTACGTTCGGCCCCAAGTGCTCCGGCAGGACGCTCGTGGATGGCTCGGGCATGAAGGACGGCGATATTGCGGGCCTTGTCGCCCTGCAAGACGACAAGGGTTTTGTCGCGCTAGCCAAGAGCGGCGATAGCTACAAGGTCGTGATGTACAGCGGAAGCGAAAAGGGCGAAGCCGAAAAGGCGAGTGAACCGCTTTCCGATTCCAAGGTTTATCTGCGTGTTGATTTTGACTTGCCGATTGATCGCGGTACGGCCTCGTTCTACTACAGCACCGATGGTTCGGAATGGAAAAAGATTGGGGACAACGTAAGCCTCAGTTATTCGCTCCACATGTTCGTAGGCTACCGCTTTGGCCTGTTCAATTACGCGACCAAGACGGCGGGCGGCTATGCCGACTTTGACTGGTTCAAGATTGGTACCGACTACAAGGACGAAATCTACCTAGATGCCATTGAGCAGGATACCACTCCTCCGGCTCCGTACAAGGGAGTTCGCGCCGCAATTCCGGGCAAGATCGAAGCCGAGAACTATGATGAGGGCAAGGCGAACCGCGCCTACCGCGATAGTGACAGCGAAAACGAGGGCGGGGTCTACCGCGAAGATGGCGTGGACATTGTGCAGCTGGATTCTGCTGATGCTTCCAAGGGCTATGCGATCGGCTATACTGCCGACGGCGAATGGCTCCGCTATTCTGTCGACGTGAAGACTGCCGGTGATTACACCGTCTATGTGAGCATGGCGACCAATGCCGACGATGTGGGCGTCCAGCTGTTCGTCGATGATGTTGCGGTCACGGATACGCTTGTTGCAACCAAAGGCGAAGACTGGTCTTCCTACGCGACTGTATCGGCGAACATTGCCGGGTTGACGGCGGGCGAGCATGTGCTCAAGGTGCTGATTGTCGGCAACTACGTGAATATTGACTACATCAATTTCGTCAGTGGCAAGGATGCTCCGGAAACTGATTCGACGACGGGTATGTACAAGGCTCTTCGTCACGAAATTGTGGGCCCGCGTACTTATGGAATTTACGATTTGGGAGGCCGTTTTGTAGGCAAGGTGATCATGGATCGCACCGCTGCCGCGACAACGCTCCGGGCGAAGGGTTTGAGGCCTGCCGTCTATATTGTCCGCGAGGTTCGTGGTCGTGAATCGTTTATGGTCAATGTCGCGAAATAAGCCTTGTTTTTTTAGTCAAAAAAAAACTGTTTTCCATCGCCAAAATGTCAACGTCATCATTGACAAAATGGCAATGGCGCATGGACTATTTATCCATAGATTTTAAGCCTCGGAAAAGGCTCTATGGATGGTGTCGGGATAGATTATAAATAGTATGGAATTAACCAAAACAAGGATGTGGATATGCTTAGCTTTAAATCTATAATTACCTCAGCCGTGCTTCTTGCATCAGCGTATTCGTTCGCTGGCCCTGGGTTGGCTGACGGTGCCGCCAAGTTTGTCGGTAACATTACGACACGTGGCCAGGTGCGTTCCGACTTTGGAACCTACTGGAACCAGATTACCGCCGAAAACGAATGTAAGTGGCAGTCTATCGAAGGCACTCGTGGCAATCGCAACTTCAGTGGCTGTAAGGCTGCCTATAACTGGGCCAAGCAGAATGGTGGCCACTTCAAGTTCCACGCTCTCGTGTGGGGCTCGCAGTACCCGAACTGGCTTGGCAACCTCAGCGCCGACGACACCAAAAAGGCTATTACGGACTGGTTTGACGCTGTCAAGAAGGAATTCCCCGACCTCGAAATGATTGACGTGGTGAACGAAGCCATCCGTACCGGAAACAACCAGTACCACTCCGGCTATCCCAACACCAAGATTATCCAGGCCCTCGGTGGCGACAACAACGGTGACTATACCTTCGTGACCACGGCATTCAAGATGGCTCGTGAACGTTGGCCGGATGCAATCCTTATTTACAATGATTACAATACCGTTCAGTGGCAAAAGAACGAAGGTATTCAACTTATCCAGACCATCAAGAAAAATGGCGCTCCTGTCGATGCCTATGGCCTCCAGGCCCACGACATGATGACCCAGGGCGGCGGCGCCGGTGGTACCGGTGGCGGCGGCGGATGCTTGAGCCTCAATACCTTGAAGAGCGTCCTTGATGAAATCTGGCAGAAAACGCAAACGCCGATGTTCATTTCCGAATATGATATCGGTACGGAAAATGACCAGACCCAGAAGCAGTGCTATCAGGAACAGATTTCCTTGTTCATGGAAAATGAGCATATTGCCGGTATCACTATTTGGGGTTATATCTATGGAGCAACGTGGACTACGAACGGAAACTCCGGTATCATCAAGGATGGAAAAGACCGTCCGGCCATGACATGGCTCAAGGATTACCTCTCCAAGAACAAGGGTGTAAATACCACGGGGCTCGTGGGTGGCGAACCTGTTGAGCCGGAACCGCAACTCCCGTTCAAGGGTGCCGCCTTCGCTATTCCGGGCAAGATCGAGGCCGAAGACTTCGACGTTCCGGGCAAGGGCAAGAACGATGACGGTACGAGCAACGAATCCTATAGCGACGATTCCGAAAATCATGGCGATTCCGATTACCGCTCGGATACCGGTGTTGACCTCTACAAGAAGGCTACCGGCGTCGTGGTGGGCTACAACAGCGAAGGCGACTGGCTTGAATACACGATCAACGTGGCCGAAGCCGGCGAATATACCTTCTTTGCTGCCGTTGCTGCCGCGGGTTCTACCTCCAGCTTCCAGATGTCTCTTGACGGCAATCCCCTTACTGAAAAAATCAGTGTTCCTGCCGCCTCGTCTGGCGAGAATAACTACGAAGACTACAACAAGGTCTCTGCCAACGTGACTCTCCCGGCTGGCCAGCATGTCCTCCGCATGGACGTGACGGGCTCCTGGTTCGACGTGGACTACTTCACCTTTGTGAAGGGTGCCAATGCGACCGACCCGGAACCGATTGCAACCAATCCTACCAATCCTACCGACCCTGGCGACCCGCTGGCTATCGTGGCTGACCCCAAGTTGGACGAAAGCAATACTTTGCAGCACTACTATGTGTTCGATATGCAGGGTATGCGCTTGGGCATCATTAGCGGATATGGTTTCAAGGCGACCGCGGAATTGCTCAAGTCTTCTAGCGATATCAAGACTTCGGGTGTTTACTTCCTGCGTAACCGTGCGACAGGCAAGATGCAGGCTGTGCGAGTGGTCCGCTAATAACGCGTAGATTCTCTCATAAAACCAAATCCTAATCCATGCACCATCGGTCCCGGTTTCTCCAACGCTGGGATCGATTTTTTATGCTTTCAGGAGGGTACGGATATTCTCGATGACGCTGCTGTACAGGTCCAGTACGTTGCTGAACAGCGTCACCGACGATTCGGTGAACGCCCCGGGGCGGAGGTCTTCGGTCAAGGCGCTGCTTGCTTCGTAGAGCTTCTGGAATCCGAGATTGGCGGCCACGCCCTTGAGCGTGTGCGCTGCACGGAACGCCTTTTCGGCATCCTTCTCTCCGAAGGCCTTTTCGAGGTCGTTGAAACTCGGATCTTGCAAGAACAGCCCGAGGTACTTGGTGATGCGTTCTTCCTTGTGGAGGCGGTTCAAGACATTTTCCAGGGATTCGTCAACGCTAGTGTAGAATTCTTGTAGGGTCATGGGATACCTCTTGGTTTGAACGTCCTAGGCCTTGATAAAGAATTGGGCCAAGTAGTCGGAAAGTTTTTGCGGGTCGACCGGTTTGGCGACATGCCCGTTCATTCCGACCTGGAAGGCCTTTTGGCGGTCTTCTTCGAAGGCGTTCGCGGTCATGGCGACAATCGGGACCTGAGAATAGCCGGAATTGCCCAGTTTGCGGATTTCACAGGCGGCTTCGTAGCCGTCCATGACGGGCATCTGTATATCCATCAGCACAAGGTCGTAGAGGCCGGGCTTGTTGCTCTTGATTCTTTGGAGAGCGTCGGCGCCGTTTTCGGCTTCGTCCACGATGAATCCGAGTTCCTTCAGGTGGTCTAGCGCAATTTCGCGGTTCAGTTCGTTGTCCTCGACGAGCAGGACCCTTTTCCCTTCGAACAAGCCGCTCTGGATTTCCTTGGGCTTGGCGTTGCTGTCCTTCTTGTAGGTGTAGAATTTTTCCTGGATATTGAAGGTGAGGTGGCAGGTCACGGTCGTGCCCTTGCCCTGCTCGCTTTCGATTTCCATTGTTCCGCCCATCATCTCGACGAGGTTCTTGGTGATAGAAAGCCCGAGCCCGGTCCCGTTCACCCCGCTTGCGGTGGAGCTTTGTTCACGGGAGAAGGCGTCGAAAACATGCGCCAGGAATTCCTTGCTCATGCCGATGCCGTTGTCTTCGATGATGAAGTCGAAGCAGGCGAGGCCCTGGAAACTCGGGGTCTGCCTTACGGTGAACAAAATCCGGCTGTTGTGCGGGGAATACTTGATGGCGTTGCTCAAGATGTTCAGGAGGACGCGCTCCAGGTGCATGGCGTCGGCGTAGACGTTTTCGTTCTGGATGTTTTTCAGCGAAAGTTCCAAAGTGGTTTCGCTCTTGGCCGCAGATTCCTGCATGATGGAGGTGAACTTGGTGATGAACTCCGGCAGGTTGATTGGGTCGTTCTTCAGGTTGATTTTGCCGCTTTCGATATGCGCCATGTCGAGCACGTCGTTGATGAGGCTCAGCAGGTGATCCCCGGCGAGGGCGACCTTTTCGAGATAATCGATGGCTTGGACTTTGTTGTCGATGTACTTGCGGGCTAAGGAGGCAAACCCGAGGATGGCGTTCATCGGGGTGCGGATATCGTGGCTCATGTTGAACAGGAAACGGCTCTTCGCGGCGTTCGCTGCCTCGGCCTTGGCGGTTGCTTCTTGCAGTTCCGTTTTCTGGCGGTTCTGCTGTTCGCGTAATTCAAGTTCGGCTTTCCGTTCCTCGTCCACATTGCTTAAGCCTAGGATGACGCAGTTCCCGGTGTGGCTGTCCTTGTCGCGGGTGAGCTTTGCGCGGTAGAACTGCTCGTTTCCGTCGATGTTCGCCTTGAACTCGATAAAGAGGGCTGGCTCGCGTTCGAGGTAATTGAGGATGTAGTCCCTCTGCAGGCGTGCGTATACCTTCATGCGGTCGCTCTTGGTCACGAGACCGTCCACCAGGTTTTCCATCTGCTTGCTGTAGGGGGGCTGGGTCTCGAACTTCTTGAGGCAGTCCTCCATCCGCTTGCTGGTGCGGTAGCAGAAGTAGGTGTCGCGGTCCAGGTCGACGTAGAAGATGCTTTCGAAGTCGCTGGTGATGCCGTTCAGCATGGCATCCATCTGGGCTATCCGGGTATGCTTGCGTTCGCGTTCGGACACGTCCTTTACTACGCAGAGTGTGTAAATATCGCCGTCGTCGCCCTTCATCAGGTAGAACTTCTGTTCGAGGCAGATGGGGGTGGTCCCTTCGGCGGGGACGGTCCAGTAACTGGCTTGGGTAGTCAGTACGTTCTTATTGAACTTTTCGATGAGCTTTTCTCGGCTTGCCGTTTCCAGGAACTCCCTGGACTTGGTGAGCACGTTTTCTTTTGCCCAAAGGTTGAGCAGCTCCGTGTAGTGGACCTCTCCGTGAGGCCTCCCTTTCCGCATCGGGACGGGACGGCCCCTGACAAATCTATAGAAATCGCCAATTACGACATCCTTGGTCAGGTTGCATTCGAAATAGCCGTAAGCTTTGTAGGTCAGCGCGTCGAGTAGATTTTGCTCAATTTTAATCATAATAAAGGAATATACACTATTAATAAGAAAAATAGAATGGAAAAAAAAGAATGGCATGCCCCTCCGTGAAAAACATCACGAAAATAGGCACGAACAGGAAATCTATGAGCAGAAATGAGCGTCGGCCAAGGATGGGGAGGGCTATATATTGCTAAATTTCGGCTATAATGCCGAAACCTGCGAATTATTTCCCGGCCATCGACGGGCTGCGCCTGCTGGCGAGCCTCAATATCGTGATGCTCCACCTGGGCAGTTCCAATGCCCTTGCCTACATGGCCGACTGCACGTGGCTCATGCCCATTTTCAATGCACCCGCTTTTGCCGCAGGCATTTTCTACGTGCTGGCGGGCTTCCTTTTCGCAAGCAAGTTCAGCGACCCCGAGCGCCGGATTCCGGTCATCCCGTTCATGTTCAGCCGCATTGCCAAGCTCTACCGGCTCCACTTCTTCATGACGCTTCTGATGTTTGTCGTGCTGGTGTTCAAGTTGAGCGGGTACACGCACTTGCCCTCTTTTGGCGAACTGGGAGATTGCGCATCGAAGGGCCTTGCCGCCATGACCCATCCTTGGCGCAGCCTGCTCATGCACATTTCGCTCACGTGGTCCATCGTCCCCGATTTGGGCATGAAGTTGAACGAACCTTCGTGGTCGTTGACGAGTTTCTTTGTCTGCTATGCCATCACGCCGTGGTTCAGCCGCTGGCTGTTCCGGCAGAATAACCGTACGCTCTGGGTGCTTTTCGGTGCGGTCTTTATCCCGGGGATTGTGTGGGCCGTGGTCTTCGGCTTGACCGATAATCTTTGGTTCGATGGCTATGCCGCCAAGTACAGGTTCTTCCACATGTTCGCTCCAGTCCGCATTTTCGAGTACTTGTTCGGCATGGTGATTTACCGCCTCTACAACGAGGGGTTCTTTGATTTCCTCAAGCGCGACTATGTGAGCGGTGTGGCGCAGGTGCTCTTGCTTGCGGCCCTTTACGGGAGCTTGTTCTTGTTGAACCCGAACTTGAATGCCGGTTTCAATTACGCTTTCCACCACAGTCTCCCGGTGTTCATTTACGGGCTTCTCGTACTTTCTCTGTTGAGTGGAAAGGGCTTCCTCGCATTGTTCTTCTGTATCCCGCTTGTTCGTAAAATCGGTCGTGCGTCTTTCTACCCGTACTTGATTCACCTGCCGATTATCACGATTGCCTGGGGTATCTGCAACTTGAACCGTCCCAAGAATACATTGCTCCTGTTGCTGTTCATTTATACGGTGAGCACACTTTATATGGAGTTCAAGGTGTGGCGTCGCAAGAAGGCGAAGGCCTCAAAATCGGCTTCGGGAACGGCCCGCTAAGTACATCAGATTTCCTGTTGTAAAAATTTCTAAACGTTGCGTGCGGAACGTTGTGACGAAGTGCACAAACTTTGTGTAAAAACACGTGTTTTTCTTCACTGTTCTCAATTGAAACCGATTTATTACACTTGGAAATCTTTTAAAAATGCTATTTGATTTTATATTTATAATGTCTGCCTTTAAATTGGATTGGTGTTTGTGTATTTAGAGGTGGTGCTGGGAGTTATCCATTTTTTTCAGAAGGTAACAGAATGAAAAAAGCATTTACAGTTTTGACAACGGCGGTAGCCCTCGCTGCGGTCTCCTCTATGGCCGCTCCGAAGTACCCCTTCCCCCAAAACATGAAGCATCCTCACGGCAACGTCATTGAGTATGCCGATGCTTCCATGATCAAGGAACACTTCAACAAGTGGAAGCAGGCCTGGTACGATGCAGGCAAGGGTTGGATTTATTCTCCGGAAGGCACTGGCTCTACGGTGTCCGAAGCTATAGCTTACGGTATGTTGATTGCCGTGTATATGGACGACGGCACCAATGGTGCCAAGGACATGTTCGACAAGCTCTATGGAACATGGAAGAGTAATTCTGTAGGCTCTAATGGCGGCATGAACTGGCGCGTTGGTGAGGGTCAGCAGGGTGGTACGGCTTCCGATGCCGACTTTGACGCAGCCCTTGCCCTCGTGATGGCCGCCAAGCAGTGGCAGAGTGACTCCTACCTGAACGACGCCAAGTCGCTTATCAGCTGGATTGCATCGAGCGATATCAATGGCAGCCAGATCAAGCCGGGTAACCAGTGGAACGATGCGTTCAACCCGAGCTATGCGACTACGGCCAACTTCCAGATTTTCCAGGATGTTGCCGGTGGTTCTTGGACGGGCGTGATTTCTCAGGCATACAATGATTTGAACGCTTGCCAGAACTCCTCTACGGGCCTTGTTCCGGACTGGTGCGACTGGAGCAGCCATCAGCCGGTAAAGACTTCTGCTTCTGTGCAGCAGTCCGAAAATGCCGGTTTCTTTGACGATGCTGCCCGTACTCCGTGGCGCATGGCCTGGGCTTACTATTGGTTTGGCGATACCAAGGCCAAGGCTTTCAACGCCAAGATTACCAGCTGGCTCTATAGTGTCGCTCCTGTGGCGAGTGAAATTAACTCCGGTTATTATGTAAACGGAAAGGCTGAAACGTCCGTCAAGCGTAACTTCGCCTCTTCCACCTTCTCCGGTGGTCTTGGCCTTGCCGCTGCTTGCGATGAAACTGAAATCGGTCAGAAGTATCTCGGTACCGTCTATAGCTACCTCGCTTCCAAGACGGCTTGTGCTAAGGCCCAGAACTGCGGCGAAGGCGACAATCCGGGTGAAAAGTACTACATGTCTACCCTGAACCTCCTTTACCTCCTCCTCATGACCGGTAACATGCCGAACTTTAACGACATGTCCAAGTTTACCGCCTTCACTCCGGACCCGAGCAAGGCTCCGTCCCTGAGCGATGTCAATGGTAAGCAGATGGAAATGAAGGACACCACCGTGGGTGTTTCCGGTTTCTGGCACTGGGGTGCTTACCATGACAAGTATAAGAATTCCGGTACGGTGATGAAACCGGATTCCGGTACGTCTCCGCTGGTTCTCCGTGGTGGCAAGATTTATGCCGAAGCTTCCATGCAGATTGGTCCTGAACCGGATTGGACTGCGGAAAAGAAGCAAGTTTGTGATACTGATCCGGATAGGTGCGAACTTCTGTACCCGTCTGCCGGTATCGCCATGTCCTTCCTCCCCGACAGCAAGCAGGGCGTTGACCTCAAGGCTCTCAATGTAGCGAAACTCCGTATCGATATTAAGACCTCCGGTCCTATCCGCATGGCTATCCTCAACGGCAAGTCCGTGGAAGCCGGTTCCGAACCGGGCATCTATGTCAAGAACTCTGCTGACTACCAGGTTATTGAATATGATCTGACTCCGTACGACTATGGTTTCAAGGGTCTAGATGGTGAAGCAATCGACATCCTTGACTGGGTTGATCAGAACACGGCTCCGGAAGGTTCTCAGATTATCAAGGACGTCAGGGGCCTCAAGTTCGAAGTCAAGCAGAGGGAAGGCGGCATTGGTGACGTTTCCATCAGGGCTATTGAATTCCTCGATGCGAGCGGCAACGTGATTGATCCGGTCTTGATCACCAAGATGCCGGGTGTCCGTAGCGAAATCGCTGAAGCTCCGGCTTCTTCCGATTCTCCGGCTGGTTCCAGCTCGTCTGGTTTGACCGACCCGAATTCCTCCGGTGCTGTCACGTCCGGTTCTTCGGGCGTTGCTCTCCCGGCATTCTATGCTCCGGCTAGGTTCAATGCTTCTGTCAATGGCCTCCAGATCCAGATCAGCAACGCTGCTGTTGGCTCTAACTTCGCTGTGTTCTCCATGCAGGGCAAGGTCATCCAGACTGGCATGATCAAGAACGGCAGCCAGCTCGTTACGGTCAAGAACAAGGGTGCCTACGTGATTCGCGTCGGCAACGAAGTTCGCTCCGTCATCGTGAAGTAATCCATAAAGGATTTTTAGAAAAAGGTCGTGGGTCCGCCCGCGGCCTTTTTTGTATATTCTACTCTGTTTCGGGGAAATCCCCTTGATAATGGAATTGGAATCGAAATGGATATCGGTGCACTGCATTTTCAGAATCCCGAAGCCTTTTGGCTGCTCGTTTTTGTCCCTGTCCTTGTCGCGCTTTATGTTTACCGCAATCGGCGCCGCAAGAGCACTATCAAGTTTCCTGCGCTTTCTATCGCACGTAGGGCTGTCCCCAGCCGCCGCGTCCGTTTGAGGCATGTTGTACCGGCCTTGCGCCTTTTGGCCCTCTGCTGCTTCGTTTTTGCGCTTGCACGCCCGCAGAACGCGATGGAAGTGGAATACACCTCTACCGACGGCGTCGATATCATGCTTGCCTTGGACGTGTCGGGCTCCATGGGCACGCTCGACATGCTGACTCGTGCCGAACAGGCAAAACTCGGGGTGATGAACGCCGAACGCCTGCTCAAGAGTGGCGATTTTTGGAAGTATAGCCGCTTGGGGTATGCCAAGGAAGTCATAGCCGAGTTCATCCAGAAGCGTCACAGCGACCGTATCGGCCTTTCCGTATTTGCGGGGCGCTCTTTTACCCAGTGCCCCCTGACATTGGATTACGGCTCCCTGCTCGAGATTCTTTCGGCGGTGAACGATTCAACCGCTACGGGTAACGGAACAGCCATTGGCGATGGCCTCATGAACTCGCTTGCCCGCATCAAGAAGTCTACTGCGAAGTCCCGTGTCGTCGTGCTGTTGACGGATGGCAAGGACAACGCGAGCCTTGTTTCTCCGTTGCATGCTGCCGATGTGGCCAAGGCGCTCGGCGTGAAGGTCTACACGGTCGGCGTGGGCAAAAAGAAGGGCAAGATTCTCGGGTTCCAACAGAACCCCTGGACGGGCGAGATTTCGTGGGCCGAAAGGGAAATTACCCCCGAAGAGGGCATCGACGAAGAGGTGCTCAAGGGCATTGCGCAGAAGACGGGTGGCCGCTTCTATCGCGCCGAAAATCGTGAAGAACTCGAGAATATCTATTCCGAAATCGATGAACTCGAAAAGACAGAAATAGAAACTGTCGCTTATGCACGGTATTCGGAAAAATTCTACCCGTGGCTCTTGGTGGGTGCGTTGCTTATCTTGCTCGAGCTTTTGCTTGCCAATACGCGCTTTGTCAGGATTCCCTGATTAGGGCTCGAATCCAGTCCTCGAGTATAGCGAGGTCGTCGGTTTGAAGCAGTTGTTCTTGGCGTCGTCCAGGAATTCGATGACGTTGTTCACTCCCGGCTTGCCGAATTCGGAATAGTTGATGCTGAAAGTTATCGGCCAAGGGACAAGCCTTTGCAGCTTAGCGGAGTTGCTGGTGGAAATGAGCATGTTGCAGAAGGCTTCCACGTCGTTCCAGGTCTTTTTTTCAAGGACAATGGCGAAAGAGTGTTTTTGGTAATGGGCCAAGAACATGTTGTCGCTGGGCATTCGCTCCCGCAAAAAATTGGCGAATGCTATAACAATTTCTTCTACCTTTTTCCGGCCGAATTTGCGGCGGACATGGCGCATGTTGTCCAGCGTGATTGTCAATAAGAACAGTCGCTGTTCTGAGGTGAGGTCTGCTGTCTTGTCTCGGAGGAAGTTGTTGAGTCTGCGCTCGTTGTTGAGGCCTGTCTGCTGGTCCATGGTGATGAGCATGCTCTGCTGGGAAATATGGATGTGCAGGAGCACCAGGGTCACGACAGGCGTTACGATGGGGATTTCGAGTTTTTGTAGGATTATCTGGATAATGATGGCGACTACAGGAATGAGCATGATCCAGCAAAGATATTGCTGTTGCCTCCAGCCTGTTTTTGTGTTGTTCTTGTGTGCCGATCTAAAGGAAATGAAACTCGCCATCACTATGTAGAAAATGCTGATGGAATTCGTTATGGTCCACAGTTCGGTGACGCTGAGTTCCTTGTGCCCAGGCTGCAGTTGGTAGATGCGCGTGATGCAGTATAGGACGCCCATGACGAGCGGGATGGTGATGGGAATGGCGTATTTACGGAAATGGTAGGCGCTCCCGAAAATCTTGTAATGGACGAACAGGTTCCAGAGATAGGGAATGAATTGCGTTAGCGCCGCAGTGAGCACGACGATGAGGTACTTGACATCCGGATTCGAGAACCTGTCGGGGAACTGGAGCTTGCCGCCGATGTCCAGGATGGTTTCCGCGATCATCAGGATGAGAATCTTCTTGAACGTGCGTTCTTCGGGGAACTGCAAAAGCGAAATACGATACTGGTACAAGACCAGCAGCAGGATGGCTGTACAGCAGATGCCGATTTCTATTAGCGCAACATTGTGCATTTCAAATCCATAACCCCAAAAAACTGAAAACCCATTAGGGAGATAGCAATATTATAAGAAAAAAGAACGGAAGTGGCCCAAAAAATATTGAAAAATAAATGAAAAGAAATTTTTTTCGGATTGGTATATTAACGCTATGTCTACAATATATTCACAAAAATGTAAACAGAAATGAGCATATCTGTTTCCTGCCGCAAAAAAAACAATAGCGGTTGGAGTCTTTTCTCTCAATTGAATTCGAGCGATGGGCGTATAACGCAGTTTTTTGTATATTCAGGGTGTTTTTGGAGATGGCCCGTAACGGGCTCTCCATAGGAGACTTGAATGCGATTTGCCGAACCTGATTTTCTGTGGTGCCTGTTTACGTTGCCGCTGTTTGCCTTGCTGTTCGTCTACGCGTATCACCGTCGCAAGAAACTTGCCGCACGTTTTGTTTCGCTCTCCATGCTCCCCAAGCTTTCGACCTCGGTGTCCCCTTGGCGGCGCTTGACCAAGATTTTGCTGCTTTTGCTTGCGCTTGCGTTCCTGTTCGTTGCGCTTGCCCGCCCGCAGTGGGGCCACAAGATGGAACATATCGAGCGTCGTGGCCTCGACCTCGTGCTTTTGCAGGACATTTCCCTTTCGATGTTGGCGGAGGATATCAAGCCGAACCGCCTTGTGCGTTCGCGTCACGAAATTGCCGCCTTCCTGGAATCGCTTTCGGGTGACCGCGTGGGCCTAGTCGCGTTCAGTGGCGAGGCGCAGGTGATGGTGCCGCTCACGCTTGATTACGGTACCGTGCAGATGATGTTGCAAGAACTGAATCCGGGTTGGCTGATGCCGGGTACGAACTTGGAATCGGCTATCCGCAAGGGGATGCAGTTGTTCAAGAATTCCGGCGGTGCCGGGAAGTATTCCGTGATGATTTTGATGAGCGACGGCGAAGAACTTGAAGCCGAAGCCGTGAACGCGGCGAAGGAAGCCGCCGAACTCGGTATCAGGATTTATACGGTGGGTATAGGCTCCCGCGAAGGCGTGCCCATACCGGTAAAGACCAAGAACGGCGAGGTCGCCTACAAGAAGGACGTGCAGGGCAACATTGTCACTACGCGCCTCGAAGAAGGGACTTTGCAAGAAATTGCCAACGTGACGGGTGGCCTGTATTTCTATGCGAACCCGAGCGAGTTCCAGTTGCAGAAGGTGCTGACGGAAATCGCATCGCTCGAGAAAAAGGAGCAGGCGACGGATCGTCTGGAAAACTACCAGGACCGCTACCAGATATTCTTGGGTCTTGCGGCGCTCTTGTTCCTTGTCGAGGCGCTTGTTTCCGAACGTGGCCGCCGTCGCCGCCAGCTTGCTGGCCGCTTCAGCTAATTTGACCGAAGGAATAAAAGAAGACCCAGTGCTGGCGGGCACTGGGCTCCTTGGGAAGATAGATAAAAGCCTCCCGGGTGGGTTTGACTCTTGAGAGTCGGGCGGCCCGAGCGAACTCGGCAACCGATGATGTATCCACCAGGAAGGCTCATTAATGAATATATGTTGTTTTTTGAGGGGTGGTCGATAAAAATGTCAAATCGATACTCCAATTTGGATTGTATGGTTTCCGTCGCCTGTTCATTTGCTATTTTCTAGTCAAATGCGTAAGTTTGTATCGTTTTCTGCCATTACCGCACTGGCCCTGGTTGCGTGTTCCGGGGCTCCAGCTCCCGAGACGTCGGCTGGGGAGGTGACTCCGCGTGTTGCCGCTCAGGATTCCGCTGTGGCGCCTGCTCCTGCAACTCCTGCCGCTTCCGCTGTACCGGCTAGCTACAAGGATATCGCTTTCCCCGAGTTCCGCTATGTCGCTCCGTACCCGAAAGATTTCAGGGTGCAGCTTTCCGACAGCATTACGGGTTACGTCGTGTCGGACCGGACACTCCCGCTTGTGAATTTTACCGTGTTCTTTGATGAACCGCACGAATCCCTCGCTCTCAAGGACGAAGCTGCTAGTTCTATGGTCGGTGCCATGTTCCGCCGTGGCGGTGCCGTAGGGCTTCCGGCCCATGCGCTGGACGATTCTCTTGAATTCGTGAGTGCGGGCATTTCGACTTCGACGGGAACATTTACGTCGTCGTTCGATATCGACTGCCTTTCGAAGGATTTCCCTGCGATGCTCGCTCTGGTGAAGAAGATTGTAAAGGAACCCGCGTTCGACAAGGATCAACTCGAAATCGTGAAGGCGAACTTCGTGACCAGTTACGATCGCCGTTACGATACTCCGGGGAAGGTCTTGCAGGCGTTGCAGATGAAGGTGAACTACGCTCCTTCGCCCAGGCTCTGGGATGCAAACGCACAGGAATACTCCAAGGTCTCTGTCGCCGATGTGAAACGCCTTTCTAAGGGACTGTTCTCGTCCCGTCGCATCATCTTTGCGCTGTCGGGCGATGTGGACCGCGATTCTGCGGTGACCATGCTCAAGGAATTTTTCGCCGACCTCCCGACGGCTCCGGTTGCCGTGAAGGTTCCGCCGAAACCGCTCGAGTTCTTGCGCAAGCCAGGTGTTTACGTGGTGGACCGCGACATTACCCAGGCGAACATCGTGATGAACCAGCCGTTCGTGCGTAGGCCCCATCCCGATTACTATCCTGCTGCCGTCGCAAGCTTTATCCTTGGCGGGGGGAGTTTCTCGAGCCGCTTGATGAACCGTGTGCGCAGCGACGAAGGCCTTGCCTATAGCGTCTATAGTGCAGTCGGCAACGAGTACCGCGACACGGCGCTCACGACGATTGCCTTGCAGACCAAGGTGGAGTCGGTTGATTTTGCCATCAAGCTCGTATTCGAAGAAGTGGAAAAATTGGCGAAGGATGGCCCGACCGCCGAAGAACTCGCCCAGGCGAAAAAGTCCTTGGTCGAGAGCCTGCCAAGTTTGTTCGATTCTCCGGAAGCGACGGCTGTCATCTTTGCGAAGGGAGAGCTCCTGGGCAAGACCTACGACCATTACTTGGAATACGTGAAGGAAATCAATGCGGTAACAGCCGAACAGGTGAAGGCGATGATTGCCAAGTATTTCAGCCGCGACAAGATGACGATTTCCATTGTCGGCCCGGTGGCGAAGTTCGATGCGCTGAAACCCTTCACGGTCCTTTCTCTGGACAGTCTTGAGTTTAGGTAGCGGATGGCTTGCTCAACTGCAATAGGTCTGGTAAAGCGTTGCCTTTGTGCCCTTGCCTTGTTGCAGGCGGTGTGTTTTGCCGGTGCTCCGGCTGAACCGGCAAAGGATGCTTCTATCCACATGGCTCCTATTGCCGAGAACCGTTTGCGTGCGGTAATCAAGTCTCGTCTCAATAACGACGACGACTACCGGTCGCTCTGTTCTGGCGTCAAGATTTGCCTGGACATGGATTATCCGACGTGCAAGCCCGAAGACCAGGCCCCATGGCCGAAGGTGAAGTACGATGCGGAATTCTGCGCTCCGTATATTGAAATAACCAAGCGTGGGTTCAAGGCGGATCCGGGTGTCCCGATGTCCATCGAAGTTTATGCCCGTCTCGGTCGCCAGTACCGTGTGATTTACGAGAACAAGGGGACGCTGCCGCTCGGTGCCGATGTCATCAGTTATTTGTTCGACAACATGCCTTTTACTGCGGACCTGATTAACGCTTATCTGGATTCCCATTACGAACTGCGTTACACGAGCCCGAATCGCAGGTTCTTCTCGGGGAGTAACGGCCGGAGCCTTTCGGGCGATTTCTACTGGGCCTTGCAAGATAGTGCGGGCTATAAGTTGGGCATGCGCAACCTGTTCTTTGGCTACGGTCATGCGAAAATCTTGAAATGGTCCTTGCACGGGACTGCGGTTGCCTACCTCGACATGGACGAGGTCAACCGGAACGAACTTAAGTACAAGCTAACGGCTATCGTGTTCCCGGCGAATACCGTGTTGAACTCGATTATGCAGATGAAGGTATTCAAGAGCGTTGTTGACGAAAAAATCGACCACATCGTCAACGATATCAAGAAGGCCTCGAAATCCTACTTCTCCGGCAACAAGGAGCCGATGCTCAATAGTGCTGTGCTCAAGTCCGATATGAATGTCCAGTACATTATCGATTTCGAGAATGTCGTGAACGGGGGCCACTGGCGCCTGGGTGATTTTGAGAAGCTCCAGAAGGAAAGGGCCGAACGGGACAAGAACAGTGTCCCCATTATCATGAACGAAAAGTCGGCCCCGCTTTTCATCGAAAAAAAGAAAGGAAAATAGAGATGAGTGAATTGGAATCGTTGCTTGCCCGTGTGACGGAACGCCGTCGTGACTTGCTGACGGAGGTCGTCAATCGCCGTACAAGGCATTTCTGCATGGTTCTCGAGGACTTGTTCGACCCGCACAATATTTCGGCGGTCATCCGCACGGCAGAAGTGTTCGGGCTCCAGGACGTGCATATCATCGAAGAGGACAACGCCTACAGCGTGAACAAGTCTATCCTCAAGGGCAGCTACAAGTGGATGAGCCTTTACCTGTACAAGAAGCGCATGCTGTGCATGGAAAAGCTCCGCGCGAAGGGCTACAAGATTGCCGTCGCGAGCACGAACACGACGAACTCCGTGCTGGACCTCGACTTGAGCCAGCCTACCGCCTTCTATCTCGGGAGCGAGTTCCACGGGAACCATCCCGATACGCTCGCCCATGCCGATTACGAGTTCAAGTTGCCGCAGTACGGCATTACCGAGTCCATGAACGTCTCGGTTGCCGGTGGCGTGCTCATGACTTACCTCGACGTGTACATGCAGAGGGAAGGCCGCGAAAAGTTCGCCCTGCCTGCCGCCGAACGGGACCAGTTGCTTTTGGATTGGCTGGATCGCCACGTGAACGGTATCGAAAACAACAGTCCTATTGTCCGTGTAGATGGATAATGGCCCGTTTTATATGTGAAAAGGGCATTTTTGCACTTATGCAAATAAAATTTGAAATGGAATTACTAGATTAGGTACAGAAAATGAAGAAGAATTCTGTACTATACTTTTCTGTAGGCCTCGTCGTTCTCCTAGCCGTGGTTGTGCTGGTGTTCGGCATTTTCTTCTTGAACGAGAAGGACCCGCGGGAAAAATTCAATACGTTCCATTTGAAGTTTACGCAGGTGAGCACCCTTGTCCTGGATGACCCTGTCAAGATTAATGGCGTCAAACTCGGCAAGGTCGAAAATATCGAACTTTCCGGCCACCGCGTCGTGGTGACCATCCGCCTGCGCGACGATGTGAGAATCCCGAAGGATTCCGAAATCCGCGTCCAGAATATCGGTATCATGGGCGAACGCCAGATTGGCATTATTCTCGGTGACGAGGAAAAGTATTTTACTCCGGGCGATACGATCGACGGCCAGTTCGATGCCGGCATTGCCGAAGCGCTTGGTCTGGCTGGCGAAGTTTGCGACAGCACCAAGGTCTTGCTCGAATCGGTGAAGGCCGCGCTGAACGGGACTATCTCCAATCCGGAATTCCAGGACCGTTTCAAGACCTTGCTCGACAAGGCTGAAAATCTCGAGGACCGCCTGATGGGCCTCGTGCAGAACACGGATCCGCAGCTCAAGAGGACTTTGGCTGGGCTTAACGAAGCGACGGGCAAGGTGAACCAATTGGTCGACGGCGTGAAACAGCCTATCGACAGCCTCTTTGCCAATACGGACAAGGTGGTGGGCAATGCCAACAACCTCATCGGTGAGCTGGAAGGCGTCACCAAGCACCTGGACGAACTGGTTGGCCAGGTGCAGGCGAAGACGCAGGCTAAGGACAACACCGTTGGGCTCCTGTTGAACGATAAGACACTGCACGACGAACTGGTCAAGACGGTTCGTTCTGCGGACAGCCTTTTCAGAATCATTCTTCAGGATGGTCTGGATATAAATGTGGACTTCTTCTGAGGAAAACGATGATTGTAAAAACATTGACGGTCACTAACAAACTTGGCGTGCATGCCCGACCTGCGGGCATGATCGTGGATATCACGGGGCAAGCCAAGAGTGATGTTTCCATTGTTTTCGAAGGCTCGAAGGCAAATGCCAAGAGCATTTTGAATGTAATGATGCTTGCGATTCCTGCTGGCTCCGAAGTCAAGTTCGAAGTCGATGGCGAGGATGAAGAAACCATAGTTCAACAATTGGAACAACTCTTTAATGACCACTTCAACGAAGAACCGTGTTGAGCTTGATCCGGCAGTGAAGGTCGGGGATTCTGGGAAGGCCAAGACGAGAATCGTCCAGGTCGGTGTGCCTTCTTCGCCCGGCTTTGCCATGGGGAGAGTCTTCCCCGTAATTAATCGCGAGATTTCCGTTGTCGAAGAAACCCTGCCCGAAAGCAGGATTCCTACCGAGGAGCAACTCTTCCTGAAAGCTGTAAGCAAGACGGCCAAGGAAATCGCACAAATCAAGGAAATATCTGAATCTCGTGCGGGCCTCAAAGACAGCATGATCTTTGCGACGCACTTGATGATTTTGCAGGACCCGCAACTGGTGAACGGGGTCCTCGAGAAAATTCGCGTCGGCCACAAGAATGCCCGCTGGGCGGTTCACGTTGTGCTGGGCGCCTTTATTGACAAGTTCGAGGCGATTGATTCGCCTGCCATGCGCGACAAGGCGACGGACTTGAGGGATTTGTACAACCGCCTGATGGCGGCCATGGAAGATTCCGGACCGGTATTAGAGGACATTGCTGCCGAAGACGGTGTGGTCCTCGTGGCCCACGAAATTTTACCCAGCTTGCTCATGTCGATCAAGCCGGGGCAGGTCAGCGCGATTGTCATGGACACGGGCGGACGCACGAGCCATGTCGCCATTCTTGCCCGTTCGTTGCAGATTCCTGCGGTGTTCGGCTTGCGCAACTTGGCGGGCCTCGTCAAACCCGACGACATGATCATTGTCGATGGTTCGGGTGGCAAGGTCATCGTGAACCCGAATGAAGACGATATCCGCCGGTTCCACGAACGCCAGGAAGTCTACGAACGCCAGCGCAGGGAACTGTACACCATGCGCCAGCTCGAACCGATGACGCGCGATGGCAAGTACATTACGTTGCATGCAAACATCGAGTTGCCGACGGAATCCGACAAAGTCAAGGATTACGGTGCGACGGGGATAGGCCTGTTCCGTTCGGAATTCCTCTATTTCCGCAAGGATGTCCCCTCGGAAGAAGAACAGGAAGATGCTTACCGCCTGATTCTTTCGAACATGGCGCCCAACCCGGTGACTATCAGAACGCTCGATGCTGGTGGCGACAAACTGGTCCCTGGCGTGACCTCGCCGAACGAAGCGAACCCGTTCATGGGGTGGCGTTCCATCCGCGTGTGCCTCGACAAGAAGGACATTTTCCGGTCGCAGCTCAAGGCGATGCTCCGGGCCAGTTCTGCGGGTAACTTGAGAATTTTGCTCCCGATGATTTCTAGCATGAGTGAACTCCACCAGGCTAAGGAATGTATCGAGGAATGCCGCCAGGCGGTGATTGCAGAAGGCACGAAAATCGGCGACATCAAGGTCGGGGTGATGATTGAAGTCCCTGCTGCCGTGATGCTTGTGGAAAAACTCGCCAAGGAAGTCGATTTCTTTAGCCTCGGTACGAACGACCTGATTCAGTTCACCTTGGCCGTAGACCGCACGAACGAACTTATAACGGATATGTTCCAGCCGCACCATCCGGCCGTGCTGAGCATGATTTACCAGACGGTCGTTGCTGCCCACAGGGAGGGGATTCCCGTTGCGGTGTGCGGCGAAATGAGTTCGGACCCGCTGAGCGTACTTTTGCTCGTGGGGCTTGGTGTGGATGAACTTTCGATGACGCCGTGGAGCGTCATGGCAACGAAGAAGATTATCCGCTCCATTAACTTTGAAGATGTCCGCGAAACGGCCTTGACTATCCTGCAATTGGACGATGCCAAGGACGTGAACGAATACTTGTACAAGAAGTATGCGCAGACGATTACGGATTTGGGTATTTCCAGCTTCGTGGGCCAGGTAGAACGCCTGTAACGTAGTTGGGCTTGCGGTTGCAATGTTGTTGCAACTCGCAAATAGAGAGAAAATATGAGATTTGGTTATTTTGTATGTGTTTTGTTGATGGCGTCGCTTGCTTTGGGCTCCGACACAGTGACTGTTGCACCGGCAATGTCTTCGACCGCCGTGCTCGATTCAACGGCGACAGTCATTCCTCCGAGCCCCTATGCGGATTTGGAACAAATTCCTTCGGCTCATTTTCAGAATGTAGTCATTCGTGCTGAACGGGCGCGGAATAATTCGTTGGATTCAACGCTCCCTAAAAAAGTCCGTGACTTTGCGAAGGCGGCCTACTATTATTACAAAGAAGATTGGGACAGCGCCTATGCGGCATACGATACCTTGCGTGCTGCCGATCCGCAGTTGACGGGTGAGGTCATTTTGCGCATGGCGCGTTCCAAGTACCGTCAAGGCGACTACCGCGGGATGTGGAACACTTTGAAGTTAGGCAAGGGGCTTGAAAAAGATGAAAAGTGGATGCGGGTTTCTTCGCGCCTGCGCATCGAGGCCGCCATGGCCGATTCGACCCTCAGCGACCGTGCTCATGCGGATTCCCTCAAGGTCTTTTTGGACAAGTATTCCAAATCGTCGGATGCCCATGTGCTCAAGTACCGCTATGCGCGTTACCTGGAAAAGTTCAAACAACTGAAGGCGGCCAAGCGCCTGTATACACAGTTGCTTACAAGCCCGACCTCGTTCAAAGATTCTGCGTTTGCAGCTATTCGCCGTTTGCGCAAGGTCCGGGGCGTCGAGGAAACATTGCCCGAAAAGGTGGCGTACGCCAGGATGGCCTGTGCCAAGGACGAGGCCAGCGTGTGCCTTTCCTTGCTCGATTCCATCCGCATTCTCGATTCGGCTTTGGTCATCTCGAACCCGGAAATGGTGGTCCCGCCACCCGAAGACACGACGCTCATGCCTCTCCCGCCGAGTACGCTTGCGCGTGATGTCCGCATTGTCTTGTGGGAAAAACGCGCGGTCAGCTTGCGGACTCTTAAGCGGGATGCGGAATCCATTGCGCAGTTCCGTTACCTTTTGGATTCTGTGGAGGCGCGCCCGCTGTGGATGCAGTCCACTTTGCGCCTGTTGCGCAACAACTCTGCGAAAAACGCCGCCGAAATCAAGAGGCTCGATTCCTTGCTGCACGAGGTGAACCAGTTTAGCAAAGAAAACGCAAACAACCTTTGGGTCCGCGGTTTCGAGTACGAGCAGAAGGAACAATTTGACAGTGCCCTGATTTGCTTTAGGCAGTTGACGGATAAACGGTTTAGGAACAACGTGAAGAGGCAGTGGGCCAAGTTCCGCATAGGGTTCATTTACTACAAGCAAGAAATGTGGAACGAAGCTATTGCGGCCTTTACGGAAGCGACCAAGGAACAGTTCCTCTGGAGTGGCAGTGGCGCCCGTATGTTCCTCGGCGATGTGTACATGAAGCTCGGTAAGGATTCGTTGGCTCGGGCTGCGTACCTGGACTGCATCCGGGATTTCCCGCTGGCTTACTATGCCCATCGCAGTCGCATCAAGTTGGAAGAGTACAAGCTCATGGCCGCGAAAGACATTCCGTTCGCTCACGGCATTCCGATGTCGCCGGAGCAGACGCTCGCCTGGATTCGCTCCTCGCAGAAGGGCGTCCGTGCCGATACATCGTACAATCCCGAACGTTACAAACGGATCAAGACGCTGTTCCAGTATGGCTTTGCCGAAGAGGCGTTCGCTGTTTACGACGAGGCCCGCAAAAAGAACTACAAGCGCTTGGATTTCCTTTACGAATACGGCAAGCTCTTTTACGAGATGGGGGAGACGGCTGCCGGTTACCGCCTGGCCCGCCAGTTCCAGAACAATATCGATCGCCGCCGGTTGATGGCTCCTCCGATAGATGTTCTGCATTACCTTTACCCCGTGCCGTACACCGAACAAGTCGTGTACCATTCGGGTACGCGTATCGACCCGTTCTTTGTCTACAGCGTGATGCGCCAGGAATCTATATTCAACTTCGAAATCACGTCGCCTGTGGGGGCTTGCGGACTTTTGCAGATTATGCCGAAGACAGGAAAAATGCTGGCCGATGCCGAACAGATTCCGGACTTCGACCCGAAACTCCTGTACAACGCCTACATGAATATCCGTTTGGGCGTCCGTTACTTGGTGGATTTGAAGGCCGAGTACCAAGACGACTACATGTATGTGCTCGGGAACTACAATGCAGGGCCTAAGCCGACCAAGCGTTGGCAGGCTGCCGGTGAAGGGCTCCCTTGGGATATCCGCGTCGAAGAAATCAGCTATTGGGAAACCCGTGGCTATGTGAAGCGCGTCATGGGCAATTACTGGATTTACCAAGAAATTTACGACAAACTGTAAATAACCCTGTGGCATAAATTCTACATTGGCCCAAACGTAATTATTGTGATTTTCTGAAGATGCTCTTTTTCTTGTTGACTATTGGCCCCGCGTTTTGCTTTGCCTGCGGCAACATTCTCGAGAAATCGGGAATTTCCAAGGTAGGCAAACGGACGGGAGGTGTCGCGAACCCTTGGCAATTCTTTAAGGGTGTCGTGAGCAATGGCTACTGGTGGCTTGGAATTTCTTGTTCGGTAATTGCGACGCTTGGTTACTATGTGGCCATGGCCCGTTACGATTTGAGCCAGGTACAGCCGATGATGGTGCTGAACCCTGTGCTTACGGCCCTCATGGGATTTTGGCTTCTCAAGGAAAAGTTGACCAAGCGCATTATCATTGCCATTTGTTTTGTGGTGGCGGGGCTTACTTACTCGGTCGAGACGATGGGGGAGGCCACCGGTACGCAGAATGTTGCGATGCTCTGGAGCTATGCGGGAATTCTTAGTGTGGCGACTTTGTTTGTACACCTGTGCTATAAAAATCGTGAGATAGTGGATTCCCTGATTATGGGGATGGGCTTTGGGCTTTCGGCGGTGTTCTACAAGAGCATGGCCATGGATTTTGATTTGGATACTCTCGGTATAGACACCATTCTTGGGCTCCTTCTGGATGCTCGCCTGTGGGGCTATGTGGCGACGTACTCTATTGCGTTCCTCTATTCGCAGGTGTCTTTCTCGAGAGGGCGCGCCCTCTTCATTGTTCCGTTCAGCGCTGCGGTCGGTGCTGCCGTGCCGACTCTTGGCGGCGGAATTGTGTTCGCAGAATCCTTCCCGTTAGGGAAAATCGTTTCGGTGTCCCTGGTGCTGGTTGGTGCGGCGCTTTTTGTTGTCCGTAGGCCGAGAAAAATACAAAAATAAATTTGTATTGCAAGCAGAATTCCCAAATAGTTTTATATTGGGAAGGTGAATTTATTTGTTGACCGAGTTGGATGGTGGATTGTAGTCGTTTTTTTGTGCGCTTGCACGGACTACAAAAATGAACTTCTGGAACCGCATGAAGTGGGGCCTGTTGAGGAGTTCTATCTTTCTTCTTCGGCTGCGAAAATCCCGGATTTCCCTGTAAAAGAAAATGCCGCACTCGTAATTAGCGAGGTGGATCCAATCAATATTGATTACAAGGATCACGAAGGTGGCGATGCGGGCTGGGTGGAAATTGTCAACAAATCGTCGCGGAAAATAGACTTGTCCGGGTACTCGTTGACGGATAACTTGAAGAAGAAGCATAAGTGGGATTTTGGCAAGGTTGTCTTGCACCCTTCGGAACGCTTGGTGGTGTTCATGTCTGGGAAGGATTATCCAGATTTTGTTCCGCCGTCTGATTCAGTGAACATGATTGGGAAGGGATGCTCGATATGGACGGATGCGCAGAATGACCCGCCGGGAAAAAGCTTTGCCGAACCTCTGCCTGGAAAAAAGGGAGTTTGTTTTTCGGAAAATGGTCATCGCGTAATTGGAGCGCGTATGCAGCTCCACGAAAATGTGGAACTGGGCTGGTCTTCGATTTCTGTTTTCGTGGGTACGCGTGGCGGTGGGCGAGACCAGGTCATGGACCTTACAGGGCGCAACGAGTTGTTGCTGACGGGTTATGTTCCAAAAGATTGTAGAGTTTCGCTGCGTCTGGCACAACCGGATGTTGACGAAAAGAATGGATACGAGGTGGAACTGACGGGTACAGGCGATTCCAGTACGACTTATTCCTTCAGTATCCCAGAGGGGACGGACTATCCCGATCTTGCCAATATTTACGGAACTCGCTTTAGTCCAGGGCTCCAAGAGACGCGTCTTTTGGATGTGAAGTTTACTTCGTATGTTGTTCGAAATCGGGGCCGAGAACCCCATGCGTCGTTCAAGTTGGACAAGGATGGAGGGGATCTCTATCTCTTGGATTCGATGGGTGAAGTGGAATCCTATGTTTTTTATCCGGAGGCGGTTCTTGGAAAGTCATGGTCGCTGGGCCAATGCTCCGCGAGTGAGGAGTGTTGGGGGTATGCGGTTCCCTCGCCTTACAAGGAGGTGCAAGAAGAAGTATTGCCGCTCCGGTCTCCCGAAATACAGGAACTCCCTCCGTCTGGATTTTATCAGGATGCTTTTGATATTGAGTTTCCGGCCAATCAACTTGTGCGTTGCGAAAAAGGTGGAATGCTGCCTTCGGCAGAAAGCCCGCAGGTCGTTTCGCTTCGGGTGAAATCCAATACGGTGTTGCGCTGTGCGTCGTTTTTCTCTGGGACATTGCCGGGGGATGTTGAAACCCGGACGTACATATTCGAGAATCCTCCGACGGTTCCGGCCGTGTTTATTGCTGCCGATTCAAATTCCTTGTTTAACGCCGATAGTGGCATTTACGTCAAGGGAGACGATGCGTGGAGCGCTATGCCGTATTATGGGGCGAATTACTGGCAGGACAAGGAAATTCCAATATTTATAGAACTGATGGAGCCGGGAAAACAGAAGCCTGCATTTGCAGAGAATGCGGGGTATTCCATTTTTGGCAACTACAGCAGAGCGAGCGCGAAGAAATCCGCTGCGATAACATTTCGCGAGAAGTATGGAAAAAAACGTTTGGAATACAAACTGTTCCCCGAATTCCCGTCGCTCAAAAAATTCAGGTCGTTCTTGTTGCGCAATAACGGTAGTGGGTTTAGCTCGACCTATTTTTTGGACCGCTTGGCAAGCTCTGTGACGGAAGGGCTTGGGATTGATTACCAGCGTGGACGGGCTGCTGTTGTATTTTATAATGGAGTGTATTTTGGCCTCCATAATATTCGCGAACGATCTTCGAAGTATTACTTTGAAACGCATTACGGTTACGATCCCGATCAGATTGATTTGTTGAAGGCGGACAACACGGTCTCTGCAGGAGACGCCTCGGATTTCATTAGTTTGTCTCATTGGCTCAACGAAAATTACTTGGACGATGAGGAAAATTATGAATATTTCGCATCACAGGTGGATGTAGATAATTTCCTGAATTATATGTTGTCTGAAATATTCCTGGACAATAGAGATTGGCCTGCGAATAACGTAAAAAAATGGCGCAGGAGTGATACGGAGTCCCCTTGGAAGTGGTTCCTTTACGATTTGGATTTCGGGTTCGGTAGCGGTTTTAACGATAGCGAAGATAATATTTTTGATTTTGTTACGGCAGAGAATGGCCCGGATTGGCCGAACGGGCCCAAGTCAACATTGCTGCTGCGGCGCTTGCTTGACAACGAAGGTTTTCGTACCGCGTTTATCAATCGCATGACAACGCTCCTTTCTATGAATTTTGAATCCAGCCGCCTGTTGGCGAGGATAGAGGCTTTGAACGACGAGATTGCAGACGAGATTGCACGCGACCAAAAACGTTGGAACTTGAGTGCCCGGCGGATGGACGATGCTATGTCGCAGATGATTTCATTTGCAAAGACGCGCCAAGCTGTAGTGATAGACGAATTGATGGAGCATTTTAATCTCCAGAAAAAATGCAAAGTTGAACTCATTTCCGAAGGGCGTGGAACTATCGCGGTTCACGGGTTGCCTTTGGATCGTTCGGACATGTATATTACATTCTTTAAAGGTGAGCCTGTGACTCTTTCGGCTCAACCACACGAAGGCAGTCGCTTTGTGGGGTGGGATGACGGTAGCGACGACAGTGTAATTGAAATTTTACCTTGCAGAGTGACGCGCATCACAGCCTCATTCCGTTGATGTTAGTTGTACAACAAATAAAAAAGAAATTTTAACATTTTGGGGGGTGTGGGCGGTTAAAATGTCTACTTTAAAGACATGCAGTACAGACAATCTCCACTCTCGACTGTATGGATTAAGGTTTTGTTTTGTTCGGCATGCATTGCCTTAATGTCATGCTCCAATGATTCGAATTCCAACGATTCGAATCCCATCGCCCAGTCTGGTGACCCCCAGGGCGGTGATGGCGTCATTGTCGGTTCGTCCTCTAGCGGCGGAGACGGTGATGTCACCCCCGGCTCGACGGATTCCCAACCGGGTAGTTCCACCTATGTCGACCCTGTCACGGGCGAAGTCGTCGCCGGATCCAGCGGTAGCGGGGTCCCGGCCAGTAGCACGGCCCGCGATTTTTCGGCAAAGGACTCTCACGAGGGCCTCCTTCCCGGCGAGGATTCGACGCAGGTTCCCTTGACGGAGCCTCCTCCCTATGTAGGGAATTTCCCGGTGGTCTTCAGTGAAGTTTCACCATCGAACGCAAGTCTTAAGGACGAAGATGGTAACGACCCGGGTTGGCTCGAGTTGTACAATACTTCGGATTCCCCGGTGGATTTGAGCGGCATCGCGCTCAGTAACGACCTCAAGTTCCCGCGTCGCTGGTCGTTCGGCAAAGCGGTCATTCCGGCCAAGTCCTACATGGTCGTATTCATGTCGGGCAAGAACTACTCCGACTATACGCCTCCTTCCGATTCCATCAATCTGATTTCCACGAACTGCCAAGCGAACGAAAGCGTTGTCAGCGGTATGGGCGGATTTGACTTTGGCGGATTCAACATGGGTGGCATGGGTATGGGTGGTGACCAAGGCGGCATGGGCATGGGTATGGGCGGTACCACGGGTACAAGCGCTCCGGCCGTCAGCAATTTGCCGGGCCAGTCCGCTCTGTGCTTTAACCAGAATGGTGTCAATATGTTTGGCGCTGTCTTGAGTGTGCCTGCCGGTGCTTCGAACGCTTCGTTTGTCGTCAATTCCAGCACGACTAACTTGAGCAAGGTGAACCAGCTGGTGCTCAAAGGCTTTGTCACGAAGGGTCACAAAATCCGTTTGAACCTGAACGACAACAACGGTTCTATCGGTAGTTGGAGCGGCAAGAACCTCAAAGGTACAGGTGACTCCTCTACTGTATATAGTATCCGTCTTGGCGACAAGGCCATGGGCCTCAACCTCGCAAATGTATCCGGTACGACGTTCTTCTCGGAATCGCAGGCCGTCGAAAATACCGAAATCAAGATTTTCTCCTACATTGGCCGTAACCGTGGCCATGAACCCCATACTACGTTCAAGGTGGACAAGGATGGCGGTGCGCTTTACCTCGTGAACAAGGAAGGCGGAATTTTGGACTCTGTCCGGTACAACGCCGTTCCTGTCACTGCGACATGGGGCAAGAATGCTGCTGGCCAGTGGGGTATTGCCGACCCGAGCCCGTATGGTGCCACGATTGGCGAAGTGAGCGCAACTCAGGCTGCTTCCGGCGAATCGTCCGTGCCTCCGTCCGGGTTCTATTCTTCGCCTGTGACGGTCACGCTCCCGCAGGGTAGCCGTTGTGCTACGGGTGGTGCTGAACCGACAATCAACAGCAGCCCGGTGACGCAGTCTCTGAATATTTCTGCCACGACGGTGCTCCGTTGCGTGACGTATGTCGATGGGGCCTACCGGAGTGAAATGCTTAACCGCACTTATGTGTTCGAAACGCAGCCTTCGCTCCCCGTTCTCTTTGTCACGACAGATCCGCTGTCCATGTTCAGCCCGGATTCGGGTTTGTACATGACCGGTGATGGTGCCCAGATGATGGACCCGCACAAGGGTGCGAATTACTGGAGCAACAGGGAACTCCCCGTGTATGTGGAACTGTTTGAACCCGGTGTCAAGCAACCTGGATTTGGAATCATGGGCGACTTCAAGATTTCGGGCCAGTACAGCCGTGCCAAGGAAAAGAAGTCGTTCTCTGTCACCTTCCGCGAACAGTACGGCGACAAGCGCCTTAAATACACTCTGTTCCCCGACCACCCCGAACTGACCAAGTTCAAGGCGTTCTCGGTGCGTAACTTCGGCAACAACTGCGGAAATGACTACGTTCGTGACCGCGTGGGAACGCAGATTACGGAAGGCCTGGATGTTGATTACCAGCGTGGCCGCTACGTGATTGTCTATTACAATGGCGCATACTACGGCATCCACGATATGCGCGAACGTAACAACGAGTACTATTACGAGACCAAGTATGGCTATGACGGCAACGACATCGACTTGCTCGACGCCAATGACGAGGCGACGGCCGGTTCCAGCGCCGATTACGTGGCCATGATGGATTGGCTCCAGTCCAATAGCTTGAAGGATGATGCGAACTTTACCAAGATCGCGAACCAGATTGATATAGACAACTATATCAACTATATGCAGACTGAAATGTTCATAAACAACCGCGACTGGCCGCACAACAACATGAAGAAGTGGCGCGTGGCAAGCCAGAAGACCAAATGGAAATGGTTTATTTACGATACCGACTTCGGGTTTGGAACAAACTATTCCATGAGCAATACGAATATCTTCAGCTATGTCACTAGTGCAAACGGTACGCAGATGGCTGCGGGCTTCGGCATGGGTGGCGCCGCTGGTGGTAACGGCACGGCCAAGGAAACACTGCTGCTCCGCAGGCTTCTTGAAAATGCGACGTTTGCGCGTGCGTTCGTGAACAGGTTTGTCGTGTTGCTGGCCTCTTATTTCACTTCGGAACGCATTCTGCAGATGGTTAATGACTTGCAGAGCCAAGTCCAGTCCGAAATGGCGCGTGACCAGGAATTCTGGGGTTATAATGCCTCCTCTATGGAACAGGATCTGGCTACGATCAAGAGCTTCGCTTCGTCTCAGCAGGGCAAGATTACGTCGGAGATGGAAACGTTCTTCTCGCTGAGCAATCCGGTTCAGATGACGATTGGCACGTCCGGTTCTGGTGAAGTCCTCGTGGATGGCCTCCCGATAGGCAAGTCCTCACTCACGGCAAACTTCTACAGCAACGTTCCGGTAACGCTTATTGCTAGGGCAACTAACGGTAGTGTGTTCTCTAGTTGGAGCGATGGCGTGAAGGATGCAAAGCGTGTTGTCTCTCCGGGCGAAGTGACTAACATTACGGCTCAATTCAAGTAATTTTTTTCATTGAAAAATGGGCATTCCGTTAAAACGGGATGCTCTTTTTTTATGCCATTTTCTATTTTTTCAGTACTATGTCTTACAATACCAAGATTCTTTGCATTGGCGCGGGCTATGTCGGTGGCCCCACTATGACTGTTATTGCCGACAAGTGCCCCGACGTGAAGGTTACCGTAGTCGATATCAACCAGGCCCGTATTGACGCCTGGAACAGCGACAATCTCCCGATTTTTGAACCCGGCCTCGACGATGTTGTGAAGCGTGCCCGTGGTCGCAACCTCTTCTTTAGCACCGACATTCCGGCTGCCATCAAGGAAGCGGATATCATTTTCGTCTCCGTGAATACCCCGACCAAGACGTTCGGTCACGGTGCCGGCAAGGCTTCTGACCTGCAGTACTGGGAAAAGACGGCGCGCAACATTCTTGAAATTGCCGACGAAGGCAAGATTATTGTGGAAAAGTCCACCCTTCCGGTGCGTACGGCCGCTGCGATGGAACGCATCCTGAACAGCAACGACAAGGGCCTGCACTTCGAAGTGCTCAGCAACCCCGAGTTCCTTGCCGAAGGTACCGCCATTAACGACTTGTTTGAACCGGACCGCGTGCTCATCGGCTCCCATCAGACAGAATCGGGCCTCGCTGCCTGCCAGAAGCTGGTTGACGTCTATGCCCACTGGGTGCCGCGTGACCGCATCCTTACGACGAACCTCTGGAGTTCCGAACTCACGAAGCTTACCGCGAACGCCTTCTTGGCTCAGCGCATCAGCTCCATCAACTCCATCAGCGCCCTTTGCGAAAAGACTGGCGCCGACGTGGACGAAGTCGCCTACGTGATGGGCAAGGACCGCCGCATTGGCCCGAAGTTCCTCAAGGCCTCTATCGGCTTTGGCGGTAGCTGCTTCAAGAAAGACATTCTGAACCTCGTGTACCTGTGCGGTTACTATGGACTCCCCGAAGTCGCTGCTTATTGGGAATCGGTTGTGAAGATCAACGAGTGGCAGACCCACCGCGTGGTGGACCGCATGCTCGAGACAATGTTCAACACGATTGCAAGCAAGAAGATTGCCGTGTTCGGTTTCGCATTCAAGGCAAACACCGGCGATACCCGCGAAAGCCCTGCGA
Source organism: uncultured Fibrobacter sp. (assembly GCF_947305105.1). Taxonomy (NCBI): domain Bacteria; kingdom Pseudomonadati; phylum Fibrobacterota; class Fibrobacteria; order Fibrobacterales; family Fibrobacteraceae; genus Fibrobacter; species uncultured Fibrobacter sp. The sequence goes on from NZ_CAMZCS010000017.1 coordinate 49,043, forward strand.
ACCTCGTGGTGCGCGACCTGCTCGCCGAACATGCACAGCCGGTCGTGACCGACCCGAAGGCTATCCCCGATGCGAAGCGCGACCTGAAGGATGTCATTGACCAGGTCCAGTTCGAAGAAGACCCGTACAAGGCCGCCGAAGGCGCACATGCCGTGGTGGTCTGCACCGAATGGAAGTGCTTTGCCGAACTCGACTGGACCCGCATCTACAAGGGTATGGCCAAGCCTGCCTTTGTGTTCGATGGCCGCAATATCCTCGATGCCGACGCCCTCCGCAAGATCGGTTTCGAAGTGTCCAGCATCGGCAAGGGAAAAGCGGAGTAAGGAATGATTGAGAATGTATGCCAGGTAGGCCCTGCTTTATTTGTGCAGGGGGGAATTAGTTCTGTCCTTTTAAGCTACAAGAAGCTGTTCGGCTTGAAGGATGGCAATTTCCTTGCTACTTACAATGGCTCTTTTTCTCGTTCGATACCTTTGGTGATAAAGACGTGCTTAAGCATCCTCTTTAAGGCGAATAAAAACATTGCGCTCTATGAACTGCATACTGCAAATTACGGCAGTTTTTGGCGCATGTTCTTTGTGAGCTTGGCTATTCGCTTGCGTGGAAAGAAATATGCTCCGCATATTCACGGTAGTGTATTTGACCAATTTTGTACAAATGCATCTTTTTTCGGGAAAAAAGCCATTCGCTCCTATTTTAGGCATGCGTCCAAGATAATCATCCTGTCTTCCGAAATGGAAGCCTTCTTGCGCTCGTTTGATCCCAAATTGAATAATTTTGCTACGGTCCCGAATCCTGGCGAGAACATCGCTTCCCAGGCCGTTGACCTGTCGCAGCATTCGGAACCCGTCAAGGTCGTCTTTTCGGGACGCTTTGGCGATCGCAAGGGCGTCCTGGACTTGGTCAAGGCCTTTGATGCCGCCGTTTTCGAGGTCCCTGTTGAACTGTATCTCTTTGGCGATGGCGAAGTAGAACGTGTCAAGGCTGCTGTGGCGCAAAGCAAGAAAAAGGATTTGATCCATGTTTCTGGATGGCTGCAGCATGATGAGTATATCAAGCGCCTGCCGGAATTTGACCTTCTCGTTTTACCGTCTTACGCAGAACGTTTCAGCATGAGCCTTGTTGAAGCTTTGGGCATGGGCTTGCCCGTTATCTCGACTTTTGTGGGCGGAACGGCCGAAGTTGTCGAGGATGGCGTGTGTGGCCTGTTGTGCAATCCAGGCGATATCCAGGCCATTGCAAGAGCTCTCGAAAAAATTGTCAATAATAAAGAATTGCGGATGCAGATGGGGCTTGCCGGATGGAACCGTGCCAGGTCCAATTTTAGTCCAGATGTTGTTTTGGATAAGCTGGAACGAGTTTATGAAAATTCTGCATATTGTCTATAGCATGACTCTTGGCGGCATCGAAACGATGTTGGTGAATATTGCAAATTCACAATCTCGTTATGCGGATGTGTATGTGCTAGTCATTAACGATGTGTATGATCAGGAACTTATGGGCATGTTTTGCCCACAAGTGAATGTTGTGTATAATCAGAGGCCAGCTGGGAGTAAATCTCCGTTACATTTGATCCGATTGAACCGTCATATCATGAAGATTCATCCGGATGTGATTCACTTGCATAGTCCAAAGTCGTGGCGCTTTTTATTCCATCCTTTTATTCGATGCCCGATATTTGTCACGATCCATGATGTTTATAACGAACAGGATCCTTTTAAATGTATTCATAAGTTCAAGACGGTCTTTGCAATTTCAGAGAGTGTTCGACAGAGTGTTTTGGAGCATTACGGTAAAGAAAGCATTGTCGTGGAAAATGGCATCTCGGTGGATTCGTTTAAAAAACGTTCTCCCGACGATAGAAAGGTTCGAAAATTTGTCCAGGTGAGTCGCCTAGAAGCGCATAAAAAAGGGCAGCTCCTTTTGATGGAAGCTTTGGATCTATTTCATGAGGCGCATCCGGAATGCGAATTTACTTTGGATTTTATTGGGGATGGTTCGTCAAGAGAATTACTCGAGAAAACGGCTTCAGAGCTGAAGTGGCACGATAAGATTCGTTTTTTAGGTTCGCAGAGCCAGAAGTATCTTTTTGAAAATTTGTGCAATTACGATTTGGTGATACAACCCTCGTTGTTTGAAGGTTTTGGGCTCACCATTGCCGAGGCCATGGCTGCACAGGTGCCTGTCTTGATTGCGGATAATGCCGGCCCTATGAGTATTATAGAATCCGGTAAGTATGGTACGTTCTTTAAATGTGGGGACGTAAACGATTGTGCACGAAAAATCGAGTCCTTTGTTTTAGGAAATTTCCCAAAAGAAACAGTCGAAAAAGCATTTGAGCATGTTCGCAAAAATTACAATGTTGCTAATACTGCAAGGGCGTATTTTGAACATTATTCCAAGGCTCTTTAATTATGTGTAAGCGAGGATTTATTTCAATGAATGCCTCGGCTTGATGCGGAATTATAGAGGAACCTGAAAATCGAAAGGATGCGAGATTGCTGATATGAAAAAGAAAGAAGCAATAATTATTGGGTGGATAAATTCAGGCAAGCTCGCGGATTGTGGTGAAACCATGAAAAACCAGTTGTTGATTCAAAAACTGGAATCGTTTGGTGTTCGCTGCCATCAAGTCGATTTCAAGAACTGGCGCAAACATCCTTGGGTTTTCTTGCAATTGGCATTGCTTATGCTTTTTCATCGTCGTTATGTGCTTGTTTTTTCGACAAGTACAGTGAATGTATATTCAATGATGAAATTGATGAAAAAATTAAGATGGAAGCAGCCTTCTATCCATTGGGTTATTGGCGGGAATTTGGGGAACCAGGTCAATAATGGAATGTATGCGGCGAACGTAATCGATTATATTGATTTGACGATTGTTGAAAGCCCGATAATGAAGGAACAGTTGGCGCAAAGTGGAGTGAAAAAAGTCAAGGTCCTTCCGAACTTTAAGCCGATTCCGTATTATCCCAATATAGACAACCGATTGGCGACTTTGAACAACCGTCCTTTGAAGTTTGTTTTCCTTAGCAGGATTATGTGCGAGAAAGGCTGCGATTATATATTGGAAAGTGCCAAGATCCTTAATGATGAGGGGCTGGAAAACAAGTACTCGATAGATTTCTACGGAAAGGTCGCCGATTCCTTTGAGAAAGTTTTTACGCAAAAAGTTTCGAAGCTCCCTAATGTACAGTATAGCGGTTTTTTGAATTTGCGCGACAATGCTGGCTATGATAAACTTGCGGAATACGATGTCATGTTATTCCCGACTTATTGGAATGGCGAAGGCTTTGCCGGTATTTTCATTGATGCCTTTATATGTGGCTTGCCGCTTATTGCTACAGATTGGGCTCATAACAGGCAGTTTATGCAGGATGGCGAAACAGCAATGTTTATTCCTGTTCACGATGTTGTTGCCCTTAAAGAGTGCATGAAAAAATGTATAGAGCAAAAGTATAATCTGGCTGAGATGGCAAGAAATTGCCAGAAAAATGCGGCATTGTATGATATTGACAATGTTTTGACATCGCAAACGATGAAAGAGATGGGCCTATGGCAAGAATAGTTTTGTTCGGAGATTTCAAGGTCAATCAGGTGAAACACCTGAATCTGAGCAGTGAGTTGACTTTGTTGCTCAATTCTAGCGATGTCAACATGGCTAATTTCGAAGCGCCAATAAAAACGAATGGCGCTCCCTTGAAAAAAAGTGGCCCCAATATTTGCCAGCACATCGAGTCGCCAAACTGGCTGATTGACCGGGGCTTCAATGTCGTGTCTATGGCCAATAACCATACAATGGATTTTGGCGAACAGGGAATGGTCGCCACACAAAAGGCTTTCGAAAAAATCGTCACGGTTGGTTGTGGGCCTTGGGATGAGGCTTATTGCCTTAAAACAATTGACACAAAGGATGGCAAAAAGGTTGGCTTTATCGCATGCACGCAATGTGAGTTTGGAACGCTAACCGAAAAAGGCGGCTGTGGATGTGCATGGGCCATGAGCCCGGCTATCAATAAGTTGATTGTTGACAGCCGCGACAAAGTGGATGCGTTGATTATTATGCCCCACGGTGGCGTTGAGTATATGGACATGCCTCTTCCTGAATGGAGGGAAGTTTACAAGCAATGGATTGATTTGGGCGCAGATGCTGTAATTGCAAGCCACCCGCATGTTCCGCAAGGCTGGGAAATCTACAAGAACAAGCCGATATGCTATAGTCTAGGGAATTTCTGTTTCGAAGCGCTAAAGGAAAATAATGTTCCAAAGCATTGGTATGAGAGCTTGTGTTGCGTTTTGGAAGTTTCGGGCTCTCATGATATTGAAATGCAAATTCGTCCGATCAAGTTCGATGGCAAGGACCTGTATATTAGTGATAACGATTCTCAGGAGTTCGCTGAGCATTTGAAATGGATGAATGACACGTTGTCTGATGACGAAGCGTACAAGAAGGAAGTGAACAAAAGCGTAAAAAAACTTCTGCCTCATTATATGGGAATGTTCTCCAGAGGTGGGCTAGTGACCGGTGCCTTGCAGAAGAATTTTATTAAAGGCTTTTTGGAAGGCTTGATGGGTCGAGGATTTTTCAATAAGGTCCATGCTCTTAATAATATTCAATGCGAGAGTCATCGTTGGGCTATTCTCCGCGCCTTAAGGCTAAAGGAAAATATAAAATGAAATCTTTGATAAATTTCATTGTCACGATTCTTACTCACTTGCATGTGCTGACTCCGCTTAGAACTTCTAAATTGAAATTCTTGGTCAAGTGCCATAAATGGCCGAATTTCAAGCATCCGAAGGATGTTAATGAGAAAATCAATTGGATGAAATTCTACGGTGATACATCCATGTGGCCGATATATGCAGACAAGTATAGGGTCCGTGAATTTGTGAAAGAATGTGGGCTGGGCAATACGCTTATTCCTCTGATTGGCAAATGGGATTCTGTAGATGAAATCGATTGGGATGCCCTACCGAATCAATTTGTGATGAAGTGTAACAATGGAAGTGGCGATGTTGTTGTGTGTACGGATAAAAGTAAACTAGATATCGAAACGACCAAGAAACATTTTGAGAAACTGCTCAAGAAAAAGTTGAGCGTATTGTCTGGCGAACTTCACTATGCAAAAATTAAGCCCTGCATTATTGCGGAGCAAATGTTGGATGTTTCCACGCAGCCTTGTAATTCTACGTCCCTGATTGATTACAAGGTTTGGGTCTTTGATGGCAAGCCGTTGTTTACGTGGTGTACATGGAACCGTCAGCAGTACCATGCAAATGTGGCTGTTTACGACATGGATTGGAATTTTCATCCAGAATGGTCGGTGTGGACGAGCCACTATGTAATGCCGAAGGATCGTGTCCCAAAACCAGCTTGCTTTGACAAGTTGATGGATGCGGTCAGTCGGTTGGGAAGGGGAATACCCGTAGCCCGTATAGATATGTATGTGTGTGGCGAAAAAATCTATTTTGGCGAAATTACAATGACTTCGCAGGCCGGATTTATGGATTTCTATACGCAGGAATTCCTGGATAAAATGGGCCAGCTGACTGTTTTGCCGATAGATTGCGAAAAATAGCTATAACTGATTTGTGCTTGAAAAAAGGGTGTTGCCGTTGCCCTTGTCTGCTGGGGAGCGGTTGAATAAATGCCCCTGTTAGAGTATATTTGTATGCACGTTAGACAACACTCCGAAGTCGCATTGACGATGGAATTCCACCAGGCATAGTTCTAAGGTCTCTTGATTATGTGTGAACAGACTTTGATATCGATTATTGTTCCGATCTATAAGGTAGAACGCTACTTGGAGAAGTGTGTCAATAGTATTTTGGCCCAGACGTATTCGAATCTGGAAATCATTTTGGTGGATGACGGCTCTCCGGATAATTGCCCTCAGTTGTGCGACCAGTTTGCGAAAAAGGACTCTAGAATTGTTGTCGTTCATAAAGAAAATGGCGGCCTTTCGTCTGCCCGGAATGCTGGAATCGATATTGCCAAAGGTGAATATATTGGTTTTGTCGATAGCGATGACTGGTGTGAGCCGGATATGTTCGAATGTCTTCACGATGCTTTGGCGAAATCGGGCTGCTCCATCGCTATTTGCGGTGTTGAACATGACGATGAAAACGGCAAAGCGTTAGGGTCGCGTTGCTTGAATCCAGGTTCGTTGACGCTTCCGCAAGAGCAGGTTTTGCATTATTTCTTTGACGGCTCGTCTATGCCGTCTTGGGCCTGGAATAAATTGTACAAGAAGTCTTTGTGGGAAAACATACGGTACCCATTAGGAAGGAATTTTGAAGATATTCCAGTGACGCGTGCCTTTATTATGCAAGCGACCGAGGTTGCCTTTGTCCCGAAAGTCCTGTACCATTATTCAACCCGTTCCGATAGTATCAGTGGGACGACAATCAATTCGGATTTTTGGTACCTGATGCAGGAAGTTGAAGAAAACGTTAGGCTTTCTCGTGATGTGTATGGCGGTCGTTACGACAAGGAAGCCAGATCTGTTCTTGCCGGGCATTGTTTCCATTTCATGCGAAAAATCATTGTGGGCAACAATCGGGCGTTCTTTGACAAATTGCCCAGTCTCCTGAAAACGCTGAAGGAGAATGGCGAGTATATTCGCTACGCATTGAATTTAAAACCATGGGATAAGGTTTTTGCGCGAGTTTTGTGTAAGGGCGTAAGCCCCATGATTGTTTTCCGTATCCGAAAAATTTTAGTGGCTGTTTTCAAGTAGATGCAATATTTAATAGCAGTTGTCTTTTTCATGCTCTTGTGCTATGATTATAAGCGCACCGTTTTTTTGTTGGCGCCATTGCACTTGATTTTGTTGATGCTTGTTTTCCCGGGGGTGCCGTTTTCAATGAACGAGGTGGTGGCTGCCATGGTGACGGCCCTTGCTCCGTTTAAGTTGAGGCGAAAAGAACGAGACATGATGAGAACGTATCCGTTCTGGATAGGTTCCGTGGCCATGTTCCTGTCTATTGCCGGGACATCCTACTTCATTGCACCGCATTGGCCTACTGCGATGATGACTTTCAACGCGTATTATATTTATCCGTTAATCCTTTGGGCCTGTATCGAGACAAAAGAAGACTTGCAGTCCTTGCTGAAGGCTGTCATGATATTTGTCGTTGCCATGGGATTGTACAGCTTGTTTGAGATGGTGAGCGGTTCTAATCCCGTGATTCGATATATTATTTCAAGTGGAATGGGCAATGATAGTGTTTTGGATTACGACAAGATGCGCTTCGGTGTTAAGAGGTGCCAAGGATTCTTGTCTACGCCGGCTCCGACTGGACTCATTTATGGGTTGACTCTGGCGACGATTTATTGGGTTACAGACAAATTTTCAATAGACATGAAAAAATTCCTATTGTTGCTGTATCCTCTGAGCGCTATTGGCATGTTTATTACAGGGACTCGTTCGGTGATTGCAGCTTCGTGTGTGGCTCTTCTGGGTGTGGCTGGGCATGAAATGTTGAAAGCTCGATTCATGTTTGTGAAGATTGTCCTCTTGTTGATTGTTTTGGGATTCTGTGCTCCGTTTTTTATAGAAGTTATAAACGCCTTTGTCAATACGGACCAGACTTCTGTTGGTGGCAGCAATACCGATATGCGCTTGGAACAGCTGCTGATTAGCTTGTATTATTGGGCGAATTCCCCGATTTGGGGGAATGGGTCTGGGTTTATCTGGAGTTATGTTCAGGATGTGGACAAGGATATTTATGGAGCCGAGAGTATTTGGTTCCAGTTGCTTGTGGATTATGGTGCTGTAGGAGCAGTCGCCTATATGACTTGTATTATAAATTCTATGGTAAGCCTCTGTAAAAAGCATTTTATCTGGATTTTCTTACCCCTTGGGTTCCTTGTCGGAAAAACGATGTCTACGGTTATAGGCATTGAAATGTCTGTTTTGTTCATTTTCTCTATTATACTCTTGAAGTATGAAATTTTATTCAATGCAAAAGAAAATGAAAAGGAAAACAAACCGTTAGAGGAAGCCCCTTGATGAAACCTATTTTGGACATCTTGGATAAGAATGATTGTTGCGGATGTGGCAGCTGTGCTCAAAGTTGCCCAAAACAATGCATTCGGATGGCTCCGAATCAAGAAGGCTTCTTTTATCCTCAAATAGATCGCGATGCTTGCGTTGAATGTGGATTGTGCCAAAAACATTGCCCTCAAATGCAGGAACCTATTCGTAGACCCTTGCAGAAAGCCTATATTGTCCAATGTGGTGATGTGGATCGGTTGGCCAAGAGCGCCTCTGGAGGAGCCTTTGCGGCGCTTGCTACAGGTGTTTTGGAAAGGAATGGCGCTGTTGTAGGTGCTGCTTTCTCGGATGCTCTTGTTGTGACCCATGTTGTTGTTGAACGCATGGAGGATTTACATAAGCTCCAAGGTTCCAAGTATGTGGCTAGCTTTTTGGGCGACATCTATGGTCAGGTGAAGTCGATTCTTGCAGAAGGTCGGGAAGTTCTTTTTTCTGGGACACCTTGCCAGATTGCGGGCTTAAATGCATTCTTGTCGAAGAAATATGATAATCTCACAACTGTGGATTTGGCATGCCATGGAACCCCCAGCGCGCAATTGTTTGGCGCTTATTTGAAATGGCTTGGCGAAAAACACGGAGAAGTGGTTGAGAAATATTGCTTTCGCGATAAGGGCCCCAGTGGTTGGGGCATGGTAGGGTCGTTTACCTGCAATGGAACTGTGACAACATTGAATCCTTTCTGCGATCCATATTATGCTACTTTCTTGCGAGGGGAGACATATCGAAAATCTTGTTATAGATGTAAATATGCGAACCTTGATCGGCCGGCTGATTTGACAATTGGTGATTTTTGGGGGATCTCGCAATATTCGGGAAAGCACGATTTTTCCGAAAAGTTGGGACTGTCCCTGCTTTTGGTGAATACGGAAAAAGGGCGCGAGGTATTCGAGGGCCTCTCGGACAAAGTGAAATCTATGGGATTGTCTGTAGATGAAGCCTGCGCTGGAAATGGAAACTTGTATCATCCGACAAAAGAACCGGCTATCAGAGATGTGATATACAAGAAAATGGAAACGCTGCCTTTTGACGAACTCCAGAAAAACTACTTGGCTCATGAGAGCCCGTTCATGTGGCGCATCAGGCGTTTCCGTCGTAAATTGATTCCTCGAAAAATTAGAGATTCCCTTAATCGTTTGTTGCGGCGAAAAAGATGAAGCGTGTTGGTATTATTACAATGCATAAGGTGCTGAACTATGGTTCGGCTCTTCAGGCGTATGCTTTGCAACGTAAAGTGGAAGATTTAGGGTGCCAGGCGACAATCATTGATTATCTGTATCCCAATAGGGAACATTGTGAGCGCCAGCAGGTCAAATTTTTCCCAAAACGCAGTTTGGTCCATTTCGCCTTGATTGCTTTGGTTGGCGTGCTGCTGAAGATACTCCGGGTAAAATCGAAAAAGAAAAAGGCCGATGCCGCGATTCGCCGGTTCCGGCAACACTCGGCGTTCCGTGCTTTTTATCGGAAGTATTTCAAACTCTCAAAGGAATATACGACGATAGAATCGTTGATGGATTCTCAGGAATGCTACGACATTTATATGACGGGCAGTGACCAGGTGTGGAATCCGCAGTACATGGTGGACGATCCGAATTTTTTGCTTGGCTTTGCGCCTGCGGGTGCTAGGAAGTATAGCTATGCCGCAAGTTTTGCCGGAAAGGCAATCCCAGAAGGTTCGGTGGAACTCTATCGAAAGTATCTGGAACAGTATAAGCGCATTTCGGTCCGGGAACAGTCCACTTCGGATGTTGTTAAAGGGCTGATTGGCTCCCCGGCAGAGATTGTTTGCGATCCGTCATTATTGCTGGATCGGGAAGAATGGTTGAAATTCTGCCCGGCTGCTCCTTTGGTCAAGGAAAAATATTTGTTGGTCTATATCCTGCATTATTCTTTTGACCCGTATCCATCGATTATTCCTTTTGTAAACAAACTTGCCCGCGAACGCAATTTGCAAGTCGTGGTCCTTCATGGCCTCAAAGAAGGCTATAGTATTGAAGGGGCTTTGTCTTTTGACAGCGTCGGGCCTGTCGAATTTCTCCGCTTGTTCCGGGATGCGTCGCTGGTGGTGACCACATCGTTCCATGGGACTGCTTTCTCGCTGAACTTTGGTCGGGATTTTTACTCTGTCGTCAAGCAAATAAATGGTTCCGATAGTCGCGTCGTTGATTTGCTTTCTGTTTGCGGAGCGCGTCACCATTTGGTTGAACTCAATTCCCTAGAATCTTTGCAGGGCAGTTCGGTGGATGCGATGGAAACAGAAAAACTCAGTGAATTCCGAAATCGCTCCATTGATTATTTGCAGAAGATTTTGACAGAAGACTAATTGTTAGCCAATGACGCTCTTTATTTCGTCTATGAGCGATTGGCTCGCATAATCGCCTAATTTATGAAGCGGAACGAGGTCCTTTTTCAAAAGGAGCGCTTTCAGCTCGTCTTCGGTATAGGCTGTGTAAACGTAGCCGAGGGCTTGCATTTTTTCGGCCGTTGCTAACTGGTGCTCGTTCCGGTGTTCCCCAAAGCTCGCCTTTCTAGGAAAGATGATGATGGGCTTTTCCGCTTTGAGCGCAGAGACGATAGTCCCCATGCCGGCGTGGGCCACGATAAGCCTTGCAGACATGAAGATTTCGTTGAATTCTGTGGGAGGGAGGAATTCAACGGTGCGAATATTCTTGAAGTGGAGTTCGCTTTTGTATGTCTGGGCGATGACTTCTTCGCCTAAAGCAGGTGCGATTTCATCGATTATTTTGAGCAGGCGGTCAAAGGGGGCTTGTGTCCCTATCGTGCAAAAAATCATGGGCTAGTCTCCCAAAATGTTCCCGGCGTACTTGACTTTTCCCTTTGCCAAATCCGGCCATTGAGTGTAGACATTTTTTACGAATTTACGTGCGAGTTTCCCACATCCGCTGAGCTGCTTGACATTTGCAATAGAGTCAATCCATAGGGTATTGATGAAAAGAAGACGTGCTGCTAAGAGAGTGAGCAAACCAGGCGCAGCCCCGGTTGTGAGGACCGCATTGGGACGGACCTTCAATAAAATGAAGAAAATCTTTATTGTTGCTGGAATCGACTTCCAAATAGTCCAACGGTTGAAATCTGGAACGTGAAAGAACTTTTTACCAGGAACCATCTTTTCACATTTGGGATGTGTACTCATATATACAACCTCGTAGCTTTCCTCTAGAGGTTGGGTGATTCGAAGTAGCTGAACCCAGTGGCCCCCAATGGATGCCACTGCTAAAATACGTTTCTTGTGCATGACTGGCTTAAATATACTTTTTTTGCAAGAAAATGTTATCGGAAGGTTGCAGTATAGACTGCTTTGTCCGTTGGCGATATGGTGCGCGGATTTTCACGAGATCCGTCTTCCCATTTGTCAAAAATGAAGCCTTCGTCCGGTTCGGCTGTCAAGATCATGTCGACATCCCCGAAAAATTTCCCTGTGTAGTTTCCAGGAACAGACCGGCCTTCTATGAGAATTTTCCCATGACCTATGGAATTGAATGACAGGGTAATCTCTTTGGGCAAATCGAACTCTTTCTTGTATTCTTCCCAGATGTCGATGTCCCTTTGCTTTGCCCATGTTTTCATGGTCTCGCCGTCTTTATAAAAAGTGAGTGTCCGGTGGAATCGGCTCAGGTCGCGGTCCATTTCATCTGGATCCAATTGAGAAACTGTTTTGTCTACGGCTTTCTCTACGTTCTCGCTGTTGAAAAAACGGTTGAACAGGATGGCCGAGCGGTGCAAGAATTTTTGCTTGAACTTGGGGTTTTCGATAATGGCTGTGAAAAAATTGCCAAATTCCTTTTTCACTGATCTTTTCCGGATCCATTCGAACATGGTTTCCGTTTCGTCAAAACCGTTGATTGTCCTTTCGTAATCAAAGCCATAATCTATATCGAAAACGATGAACTTCCAAAGAGTACTGGGGGTTTTCCATGCCCTCACGTTGTTGTGTGGCCAATCGTCATTTTGTGCATAGACTTCGTAAGCTATATAGTCTGCGAAGTTGTTCATGTCTATTTGCGCTTCAAGCCAGTTGTAGTTTTCTTGATGGTCCTTGTCGAAAGAGTTGTTCAAGATGAATTCCATCAATTCGTAGTAGTCATTTGTCCCGTCATTTGTTTTGATGTCCCCGTTTCCGTTGTGCTTCGCAATGGTGACGATGTCGTCATCTATGCCGTGATTTGTTTCGATGAAGTGCTTGTTGATTTTCTCTCGGAGGTCGTGTATGCCGTAGTAGCGGCCGTTGTAGAAAACGACGACTTGCTGGCTTCTCTGGTAGTCCAGTCCCGTTCCTTCAAGAATTCGCGTCGCTGCCGCGTCGCCATAGAAATCACGACCAAAGCGGGAACCATTGTTACGCAATAAGAATGACTTGAACTTGTTTGCCTCTGGCCTGGTATCGAATAGAGGATAGACTAGTTTCCCTTCTTGATATTCCTGCCTCATTTCGATTTTGACAGATTTTTTCGGCCACCAGCGACTATAGTTGCCGGCGAACGAAATGCCTGCGTCTATTTCGAAATCGCTTTCTGTGGACTGGCTCCCCTTGCTGAAATATTCAACGTGAACAGGAAATTCGATGTCTTCCCAATAGGGCGCAGTCCTGCATGGTTCTGCGCAGGTAGATCTGTTGTTTATGTAGTATTCCTTCAGAAAGACCGGATCCACTGTGATGGATACGATGGGCATTTTTATGGCGCTGTCGATAATAAAGGTGTGCGTCTCTATGGGGGTTACAGGGATGTTGTCCTCGAAACCTGTGCAGCGTACGATCGAGTTTTTTTCGACAGGGATGCTTTCTTGAAAGATCGGGGAATCGTTTGTTGGAACAGATCCGTCAGTGGTGCAGTGCACGACCATGTTGGAATTTGACGTTTGAAGTGCGATTGATACGGATTTGTTACAAATATGTGTTTTGGCGTTATAAAAAAAGAGACGAGAGTCGTCGATCAGTTCAAGCTCGCTGGAATCTGCGGTGTTCACTTCTTTGGCAAAATAGGTGTTGCCTGTAGCGTAGGCATCTACTTTAGAAAACGAAAGAAGAAACTCAGAAGCGGTGTTGTCTTCAAGGAGTTGTCCAAGGGGCTCATCAAGGGGTTCTTCAAAGGGAAACGACGAATTGCTGCACGCAATCATCAGATTTGTCGCAAAGAGGGAAAATGCCTTAATGCGCCATTTCATTTCACTTCCCGCTGGACTTGAACAATAATTCTGAAATAAACTTCATTGGGCCATGGCAAGATATGCAATGGTACAATGCTTTCATTTTCCCGATGAGCGAACGCTTTTGGTAATGGGATGTCGTCTTTAATTTTGTCCACATCCCATAATCCCAATACAAATTGAAGTTGTTGAGGTCTATTTTTTCTTGGATGGCTTTGGAATATTGATATTTAGTGAATTTGTCGTAGCTGCGAAGCGATTTTTCACAACCTTCTATATGGGCCGATCTCTTCGCGAAAGCCTGTTTCCCGATTAAAGTGGAACTGGACCATGAACCTTGGCTGAAAATCCGGTACACAGACATGGCCTCGGGCATATAATGAACTCTGCCAGCGTATGCACAAGACAATATTAAGGGGAAATCGCCGACAGGGCTTACGTCCCAATATTCTTCGGCATAGAAATTCTTGATTTCGGTATGATAGACAATGGTGTTCGTGCCGAAAAAGCCGCCGCCCCCTAAAATTATTTCTTCGGTGGGGATGTCGCGCGCTGTTTCGAATTTGGGGAATAGCCCTTCGATATTGCCTGTTCTGTCGTTGAGTTTCATGCAGCGGTGAATGACCGCAGAACAATCAGGGTGCGATTCTAGATAACTTATTTGACGCTGTAACTTTTGCGGATCGGTCCAGAAGTCGTCCCCTTCGCATACGGCAATATATTTGCTGTTCAGCATCGAATTGACGATTCTGGTGAAACTGCCGTCGTTCTTGGAATACTGATTTTCTGTTTCTATCAGGGGCTTTATAATCTTGGGATATTTTTCAGCGTATTCCTGGATGATTTTGGCGGTGTTGTCCGAGGAGGCGTCGTCGTGTACACAAACTTCGAATGGAAAGTCCGTTTCTTGGATTAGGAACCCCTCTAGACACTGTGCGATGAATTTTTCGTGATTGAACGCAGTGCAACGGATGCTCACGAGAGGTTTCTCGTTTGCAGGCCATTTGGCTGTCACTTCATCTTGGGTTCGGGTTATCATATATTTTAAAAGAACGGCTTTAAATGTTGCATACTGTGGACAAATATATCGTACTGTAGACAAATATATTTATATGAGGGGGTTTAGTCAACTTTTCCCCCTGGGGAATAATTGTTTTGGTTTTTTATTTTCTAAATTAGGCCTATAGATTGTTTCAATAATAGGTTTAGCATGGCAAAGACTGTTTATCTAGGAATGATTGGTGACATTATGCACCCGGGCCTCATCAATATCATCAATGAAGGGGCCAAGTATGGCGACGTGATAATTGGGCTTTTTACGGACAAGGCGATAGCGACGCATAAGCGTCTTCCGTACTTGAACTACGAACAGCGCAAGAATGTCATCGAGAATATCAAGGGCGTTTCGAAAATTGTTCCCCAGGACGAGTGGAGCTACGTAGAGAATCTGAAAAAATACAAGCCGGACTACATCATCCATGGCGATGACTGGCTTTATGGCCCGGACAAATATATCCGTGACGAGGTATTCAAGGTCATGGAATCCTTGGGCGGGAAGGTCATCGAGATTCCCTATACGCAGGGCATCACTTCGACTGGGCTTAAAAAAGAAATTGAATCGCTGGGTACGACCCCGCAGGCAAGGCTTTCTTCGCTGCGTCGTCTGATTGCGGCCAAGCCGATTGTCCGCATTCTGGAATCCCACAACGGGCTTACGGGCCTTATCGCAGAACATACGAGCGTGGAAGTCAACGGCTGCGTCCGCGAGTTCGACGGTATGTGGTCTTCTTCGCTGACCGACTCCACGAGCAAGGGCAAACCGGACATCGAGGCCGTGGACCTCACGACCCGCTTGCACGACTTGAACGACACGCTCGAAGTGACGACCAAGCCGGTCATTTTTGACGGTGACACGGGTGGAAAGGTGGAGCATTTCGGTTTCACGGTCCGCACGCTCGAACGCCTCGGCATTTCGGCGGTCATCATCGAAGACAAGGTTGGCCTCAAGCAGAACTCCCTGTTCGGGACGGATGCCATCCAGACGCAGGACACTATTGAAGGCTTCTGCACCAAGATCCGTGCAGGCAAGGATGCCCAGGTCACGAACGACTTCATGGTGATTTCCCGCTGCGAATCGCTCATTGCGGGCAAGCCTGTGGACGATGCCCTTGAACGCTGCCATGCCTACGTGGCTGCCGGTACCGACGGTATCATGATTCACTCCAAGGACAAGAGCGGCGAAGACATCAAGGAATTCTGCAAGCGCTTCCGCGAGAAAGACGCGCATACGCCGATTGTCGCCGTACCCACGACTTACAACCAGTTTACCGAAGAAGAACTGGCGACTTGGGGTATCAACGTCGTTATCTATGCAAACCACATGTTGAGGTCTGCCTACCCGGCAATGGTGAAGTGCGCCGAATCAATCCTTACGCACAGCCGTAGCCTCGAGGCTTCGAACGACTACTGCATGCCCATCAAGCAGATTTTGAACCTCATTCCCGGAACGATGAAGAAGTAACGGTATTCTACCTATGATCTCTCCGAAGTTTTTTATTGACACGCTTGGCTCTTACGGCATCGACTTTTTTGCCGGAGTCCCCGATTCATTGCTCAAGAACATCTGCGCCTACATCGCCGACAACAAGGATGCAAGGCATAACGTGATTGCCGCGAACGAAGGCGCCGCCATCGGGCTTGCCGCAGGTTACCACCTGGCTACGGGCAACATCGGTGTCGTGTACATGCAGAACTCGGGCGAAGGCAACATCATCAACCCGCTTGCTTCGCTCACCGACAAGGAAGTCTACAACATTCCTGTGCTGCTCCTCATTGGTTGGCGTGGCCGCCCCGGCGTTCACGACGAACCTCAGCATGTGAAGCAGGGCAAGGTGACGACCGGCATCCTCAACACGATGGGCGTGAACTTCGATGTGCTCTGCAAAGAAGAAGACAAGGCCGCTAAGCAGATTGCGAAGGCTGTCAAGACGATGAAGGAAACGGGCGAGGTCTACGCGCTCGTCATCGAGAAGGACACCTTCGAGGATTACAAGCTCCAGAGTGTCGAGAAGAACGACCTCACGATGAGCCGCGAAGA